>CAYRFY010000052.1:0-20045 GCA_964423635.1 uncultured Armatimonadia bacterium
GATCATCGGGTCCGCGGCCCACGAGGCAGCAGACAGGAGGCAGGCGGCCACAGCAAACAGGGGCAAAATACGCAGCATAGAACCACTCCTACTCAACACGGTGCCGAAACAGCGCGATGGCGCGCTTGCCGCGGTCGTCCGCCTTGCGCGCAGGCCAACATGACGCCCCTCGGCCCCGTGGGTGCCGGGCGCACGAACTCCGCCTCACCCCGGCCCCTCTGCGTCGCGGTGCGACCGCTCGGATGCAGGGAGCACGGCGAGGGCCGACGGCTCCAGGGCGCGGGCCTGTACCGCGCCGATGGGGCCCCTACAGTGTGCGCAGGAAGTCCACGGCCTTCTGGATGTCGCCCACCGGGTCATCGCCGGTCTCGCGCTCGATGGCGAAGTACCCATCGTACCCGGCCTCGCGCAGATAGCCCACATAGCGCGGCCAGTCTACCCAGCCCTGGCCCAGCGGGACCTCCTGGCGGGTGCCGTCCTCATGGACGAGGGCGTCCTTGGCGTGGGTGTGCACGATCACGTCGGCCAGCGCCCTGGCCCCCTCGTTGGGCTGGAACTTCTCGATCCACTTCTCGCGATGGTACGGCTCGCCGGCGTCCTTGCAGAATCGGGCGCCCCACAGGATCATGTTCGCCGGGTCCCAGTTGACACGGATGGCCTTGCTGCCCACGGTGTTGATGACACGGCGCAGGACGTAGGGCGGCTCGGGACCGGTCTCGATGGCCAGGCAGGCCCCCACGGCTTCACCCCGCACGGCCATCTTGGCCATGCCGTCCACCATGCGCTCCCACCTGATGTCCGAGGTGTCCTCGGGCATGATGCCACAGTGGCCCTGCCAGATCCCGCAGCCCAGGTCGGCGGCCAATTCGAGGTTCTGGCAGCCCCATTCCACGTTCTCGTCCCAGTTGTCGTCTACGGTGAGGTCCACCTGACCTCCCCAGCAGGAGATGGCGGAGATCTCCAGGCCCAGGCCCCTGACATGCTTGACCAGGTCTCTGCGGGCCTGACTGTCCATGGTGCGGGCATCCCAGTCGCCCCCGGCGGTTATGTGGATACCGGGCACTCCCATCTCCACAACCTTCTCCATGGCCTCGTAGCGATCCATCCGGAGATTGCCCAGCATGACGGCGATCTTGAGCTCGGACATCGTGTACGCCCCTTTTTGTGGTGGAAGCTAAGTCATGCGACCGAGGGGGGTACTTCGCCCCAAGACGGGGAGGGACCTTGTGGGGGGAAAAGGGCGCGAGTAGGAGAGCGGCAGGGGGCCGCACATCACGCACGTTTGGCAGGTGGAGGGGCAATGCGGGGCGCACCGCGCGGGGCATCAACACGCGGCCGAGTGCTACGGCAGACGGCCATAGCAGGTGCGAACGGTAGACTTTGGCCTACCCCTCCCCCACCGGCGTCACCACCGTTCCCGCCGGGGGACCGTCAGGCTGCGGAGGCTCCGCCGGTGCCGCCGGCTCTGTCACGGGTTCTGCCACCGGCTCTGTCGTAGGTTCCGCCGCCGGATCCGCGGTCGGGGCTACGGGCTCCGGCTCCGGGCCCAGGTAGACCAGTGCGTACGTCTCCAGGTCCACCAGGAAGGCGCGGCCGTCCTCATGGGACATGTGGGCTCCATCGGCGCCGCGCACCTGGACGCGCCCGGCTTCCATGCCCTCCCCCAGCTCCACCTCCAGTCGTGGCACTCGCTTCTTCTCCGCATTGACCACCAGCATCCACAGCCCGTCGTCGTCCACGAATACGCGCCAGAAGACCTCCGGCCGCTCCTCGGGCGCCGTCAGGGCACGGACGGGGCGGGCCTGCAGCTCCTGTCCGAGGTAGTCCTCAACCACCGAGCGCAGTGCCCGGTCGTCCAGCCCGTAGGTGGGGATCAGCGTCAGGTGCCCGGCTCCGTAGTCGCAGTTGAGGGGCGCTCCATCCGGTGGGGGAACGAGGTCGTCGGGCACGAAGGCCTGTGAGTACAACTGGCGCCACGGGTCCCGGGCGATGTACAGGACATCGCCGCCCTTCTCGATGTACTCCACCACGCTGCGGGCGGCGCCCTGCCGGCCGTCCGGGGTGCCGTACAGCAGGCTATCGCACAGGATCAGACGCGGGCAGCTTGCGGGGTCCAGCTTGAGGAGGGCCTCGTTGCCTACGGTGCGGAACGATACGCCGCGGCGATAGAGCTCGGTGCAGACGCGCTGGTAGAAGGAGCCATCGCGACCGCCCAGACGCCACCAGTCCAGCTCCTGCTGACTGACCAACACCTCCGGGCGTGACTGCCACTGTTGCAGCCGCTGCTCGTTGCGCCGGATGAAATGCAACATCTGGGCGGCGGCGCCGAAGGTGAGTTTCTGATCGCGGTGTCCGGTGACCAGACCCCAGTGCTCCCGGGCGTCGGTGTCGTCCTGTTTCTCCGGGTTGCCGCTGCGATGCCATTCGTCGCAGTATTCGTAGATGCCGACTCCGGCGACCTCGGGATGGAGAAGCACGCAGGCCACGCTCTGCTTGATCTTCCGGGGCGCCAGCTCGCGCTCTGAGTAGAGCGTATGGGCACCGGTCTCGGTGACCAGCACGGGCCGGCCGTTGGCGCCGGAGATCAGCCGGTTGATGTCGGCGCAAAACAGCCCCCAGTCCAGTGATTGGCTGTAGAAGATGTTGCCGCTCACGATGTCCATCGCCGGCAGCTCGCCGCCCTGGGAGGCCGGATCCCAGCGCACGCCGTACGGCTGGCAGTAGGTGGTCGGGGCCTCGCAGCCCACCGCCCGCAGGCCCTCCTTGCCCACCTGCAAATACGCGCTGAAGGTGTCGCGCATGAACACCCACCACTCCCAGAAGATGGGCAGGGGGCTGAGCCCCGGCGGCGGGAGAGCATCCTCGAAGGTGGCCAGCTCCTGGCCCGTGCGGCGGCAGAAGGCGTCCACCGTCTCAAACCGGTTCCTGAGGTTCGCCCGGAAGGCGCGGAGGGTGATGTCGTCATAGCCTCCGTAGGCGAAGCCCAGGCCCCCGCTGTAGGCGCTCCAGGCGTAGTCGTTGCCCATGCTCACGGCCAGCAGTCCGGGGTTCCCCTTGAGGGCGCTGCCCATGTCGCGGGCGGCTTCCCGCATGCCACGCAGGTTGACGTCGTCGGCGTAGATGGGTACCGGTGCCTCGTAACCATCGGCGAAGATGGACAGCCGCGGCGGTTGGTACACCACCTGAGGGATGGTATACATCCCCTGCTTGTACCACAGCTCCATTTCCTCGTACGTGGTGGGCCGCCAGGTGATCAGGCAGTTGGCACCCAACTCGCGGATCAGGTGATGGTCGGTGCCCTGGGTATGGCGCGAGAGTGCCCACAGCTCCGTGGGGTGATAGGGCGCATAAGCAATTGCGCGGACGAACACCCGTGCACCGGCCGCGTCGGTGATCCACGCGGCATGGGACTCGCCCGCCAGTACAAGAAAGATCAGGATTGCGGGCAGGAACCTGCCTGCAAATGGGGAATTGTGGGTTCTGTGGAGGGGTGCATTCATTTCAGCTTGTTTGACCGAGCAGTCTGCCGGAAGTTGCGCAGCGCAGGTCGGCGGAGGTGCGGCCATAATCGAGCCGGGGGTCTACCGGTTGTGTTACCGAGGTCTTTCGCTGGAGGACTGCTGGCGTGTCGGCGGGCCCCTGGGCTTCCCGATCCTGCTGACCTGGAGACTGCTGCGAACACGCGGGCAGTGGCGCTACCTGCCGATCGCGGCCGCAGACTACCCGTGCGCTGAGGACGACCTCACGCCGCGGTGCCGCGAGCACCTGGCGCCCACCCTCGCAGAGGCGCCGCGGCTGGGCTGCAGCCTGGTCTCCTACTCCCGCGACCCGAGGCTCAAGGACCCCAGCTTCGCCGATGGCGGCGGGTTTTGGGCGCTGCACGAGGACCGGCGCCGCATTTTGGGCGGCTTCTACTGTCGGACGGAGACAGAGACGGCCTCGAGGCCGGTCGCGGTCGAACACGTGGTTCGCTACTGCCTGTTTCTCACGCCGGAACTGCGCTCGACATCGGTCACCGACAGCCGCCAGGGCATCTGTGACCCCGGCTGGGCGCGGGTCATCCGGCTGCCGGGTGCCGGCCCTGATGCGCTGGATCGCCGTCTGCAGGAGGAGCTGCTTAGTCACACGAAGGCGGTGCTCCAGGTGACGGGACCCGAAGAGGCAGTGGGACTGCTCTCGCAGCGCGAGGCGCGTGTGTACGAGCGCTACGTGGCCCGCGGCCTGTACGTGCGGGTCTCCCCGGAGGAGGAGCGGCGCATCTTGGAGGAGAGTGGGGTGGGGAGTGAGACGCCCCGTGTTGACAAGCTCGGGTCGCTGAGGCCATAGCTCGCGGCCTGCTTGGATGAGTGAGCGCGGAAGAGCAGGCCAGGGGCCTTGGTGAGGCGAATGTACCGCCAAACCGCTGAGCGGAGGGGCCTGTGACTTCACGCTCAGCCGGCAATCGTGGTTGTGGCTCCGTTGCGCGCTGTAACTAAGTGTGCTATACTCTGGCCGACGCAGGCCGTGCGCCGGGGTTTGCCTATCTTTGTGCGTGCGTCGGGGGGACGGATAGCGGGGTGGCGGCAGGTGGCTATTGGTCCGAATTCCGCTTCATCAGGCGTCACCAAAAGGGGTCCTGGCCGATGCAAAGATGCCGGATTTCGCTTCTGGCCCTCTTCGCAGTTGCAGCCCTAACGGTCACAGTACTGAATGTCGCGCCTGTGTGCGCCGACGAGGTTCAGCTCGCAGGCATCCGTCTAGGCCAGCACGCCCTCAACGTCCTGGAGGTGTACGGGCAGCCGCGGGTGGTTATCCACGGCGCCGAGGGCCCCGGCAGCATCACCAACTACTCGGCCGGCGGCGCCGCGGGTGGTGCGGGTGCCGGCGGCGAGATGGGTCCGGGAGCAGGCCCGGGTGCGGGCATGCCCGGCATGGGCGGAGCTCCCGGTGGTGCAGGAGGCCCCGAGGGCTTCGGTGCCGGTCTCGCCGGCATCATGGGCGCTTTGACCGGTGGCGCCGGCATGCCCGGCATGGGTGGCGGCCCCGGCGGCGGCGAGAGCCGCGAGGGCGGCCCCGGAATGCCCGGCGGTGGCGCAGGTCCCGGTGCCCAGGGCGCCGGAGCGGGCGCGGGCCGTGGCGGCCCTCAGGCCACACGTTTCGCCCAGGCCCGTCAACTCCCCGATTGGGCCTCACCCGCCGAAGTCGAAATGAGAACCAACGAGACGATGTGGCTTTACCGCCGGGGAAACGTGGCCCTCAGCTTCATCCTCGACCGCGATGGCTACGTGGTATCCATAGCCGCCGGGGGTAAGAAGTGCGACTGGGTCCGCACCGCGCTGGGCGAGCCCCTGCGCACCGTGAAGCTGGGTGACAACTTCCAGAGAGTCATCGACCGCTACGGCTATCCGGCGGAGACCAGCGTCGAGCCCGGTGATGGCTTTTCCCAGGATACCACCCTGCACTACGGCGAGATGCAGAACATAACCTTCACCCTCCGCGACATGCAGGTTCGGCGGATTCACATCTGGGAAGTCGACCTGCGCCCGGCCGCTCCGGTGCGGGTCCCCGCCGCAGGACTCGGCGGCATTCCCAAGCCGGGGATCCCCCGCGCAGGGCTGCCCGCCGCTCCGGGAGCCCCGTCGGGCTTCCGACGGTAAGACGCTGGGGTCTTTTGCAGCACGCGTAGGTTGGGCTTTCCCGCCCGATTCGGCCGTTTCAGACACGCTCTAGGCCGGGCTTCCTGGGACACAAGTAGGTCGGGCTTCCCGGCCCGACGCAGCCAGAGCCCACCAAAGTCCTCTCCCCTGAAAGGGGCGCTAGCCTAATGTCCATCCGGCGGCTGCCTGTGGTAAGTTGCATCGCCCTCATCGGGTGCACAGCCATGCTCCTGGGTACGACGGGTGCCTGGGCCAATGAGGTCCAGCTTGCGGGGATACGCCTGGGACAGCACGCGATGCACGTGCTTGAGGTGTACGGACAGCCCGACGGCGTGATCAAGGGCGCCGGTGGCGGCGGCCCGGCCGCGGGTGCCGGTGGGGCTCAAGGGCCGGCCGGTCAGGCCGGCGGCATGCCGGGCATGGGGCCCGGAGCAGGTATGGGACCCGGGGGAGGCATGGGGCCCGGAGCAGGTATGGGTCCGGGCGCAGGTGGCCCGGGTGGAGGTATGGGGCCCGGAGCAGGCATGGAGGATATGGGCGGGGCGGAGGCCGGCATGGGCGGCCTGGCGGGAGCGATGATGGGGATGCTCGGCGGAATGGGTGCCGGACAGGCCGGAGGCACGCCGGCGGCGGGTGCGACGACGGGTGGCACCTCGGGCGGCCTCAGCGGCGACCCACCCTCGGCCAAGAGGTTCTTCCGCTCCAATGTCCCCGACTGGGCGGCCCCGGTCTGGATCCCGATGCAGGGCCATGAGTCCCTGTGGGTCTACAAGAAGGGTGCCGTCGTACTGGGGTTCGTGCTCGACCGTGACGGCTACGTAGCGGCCATCGCCGTGGCGGGGGAAAAGTGCGGCTTCGCCCGCACCGCCGGGTGGGCTCCACACCGGTCGATCAAGCTGGGAGATGACTACAAGGAAGTCATCAGCCGCTACGGTTACCCTGAGAAGAGCAGCTCGTACGAGCCGGGCCGCTGGGTGGCCAGTCGTGGCGGAGCCGGGCCCACAGTGGGCGGAGGTATCGCCAACGCCTCGCGGGATCTGATCCTGCATTACGGCAGGGCCGCGAACATCGAGTTTCTGCTGCTGGATATGAAGGTCGTCCGCATCCACATCTGGGAGCCCGAAATGCGCCCACCCGGACCTGGGTTGCCCGGCGCGGCCACCGCCGGAGCCGGAGCGGGAGACATGGGCATGGGCGGCATGCCCGGCGCAGGCCCGATGGGTGGAGGCATGCCGGGTGCCGGAGGCCCGATGGGTGGAGGCATGCCGGGAGGGCCGATGTAGCGGCCTTCGATGCTGTAACCGCCGGACACAACTGACTGCGATCGGCATCAGGGCGCCCCCGACGGGGGCGCCCTCGTGTCCTTGAGAGCGTCTATCGTGCCACCGTCGTCGTCTTCCCCGACGCCCCCCGTGAGGCTCTTTTCGTCCCCGCGGCAACAGGCACCTGGTCCATCGCGACGGAGGACAGTCTGCGCGCCCTGTCGCCGGAAGGCGACCGTGCGTTTCCGCGGATTTTGGCGGAGGCGACAGAGCGTCCGCCGATGTTCTGTCTTGTGCCCGAGGGCCCACGACTCGGGTGGCGGACTTGGGTGACGCGCTCTGCAGTGAAGGAGCCACACGAGGACCGGCGAAGAAGTCATGGGGAAACCAACCGGCCGCGGCCGTCTGCCGGGGCGGCTCCCAAGCCGCCCTGAGGGAGCCGGCCCGCCCTCTCGCCGGGCACTCAGCGGGTACGAGCGAGCATGGACAGCGAAGCCATCAAAGAGGAAATCCGGCGGCGAATCAAGCTCGACGAGCTGGTCTCCCAGTATGTGGACCTGCAGCGCGCGGGCAGCCGCCTGCGCGGCCGCTGCCCGTTCCATCAGGAGAAGACGCCCTCGTTCTACGTCAGCCCCGACCTGGGGGTCTGGAAGTGCTTCGGGTGCGGCGCCGGCGGCGATCTGTTCAGCTTCGTCATGAAGATCGAGGGCCTGACCTTTCCGGAGGCCGCCGAGCGCCTCGCCGAGCGCTGTGGTCTGGTATGGCATACCTCGCCCGGCGACGAGGCGCGCTCCAAGAGGCGCCAGACTCTGCGCCGCGCCAACGCCATGGCGGCGGACTACTTCGAGGCGCTTCTGCGCTCCGAAGCCGGCCGGCCGGGCCTTGAGTACATTCAGGGGCGCCAGTTCAGCGACGAGACAATTCGCAAGTTCCGCCTGGGCTACGCGCTGGAGAGCTGGGACGGGCTCCTGCGGCATCTGCGCCAGAAGGGCGTGGACGAGAGCCTGGCCGCCGAGGCGGGGCTGGCCAGGGCTCGAGATGGTGGCGGGCACTATGATGTCTTCCGCAACCGGGTGATGTTCCCCATCATCGATGTGAGTGAGCGTGTGATCGGATTCGGCGGGCGTGCCTTGTCCTCCGAGGACCCGGCCAAGTACCTCAATACGTCCGACACGTCCATGTTCCACAAGGGCCAGAATGTCTACGCCATCCATCTGGCCCGCCCGGCCATGACCCGCGAAAAGTCGGTGGTCATCGTCGAGGGATACACGGACGTGCTGGCCCTCCACCAGGCGGGGATTGAGAACGTCGTGGCCTGCCTCGGCACGGCGCTGACCAAGGACCATCTGGACCTACTGTCACGGTACGTGGAAGAGATCATCCTGGCTTACGATGCCGATGCGGCGGGGATGAACGCGGCGGCCAGGAACATCCCGATGCTGGAGGCCTGCACGGCGGAGGTCAAGATCGTCATCCTGCCCCCGGGCCTGGACCCTGACGAATGTGTGAAGCGTGACGGAGCGGAAGGTTTCCGGCGGGTACTAGCGAATCGTACCACACCCGTGGAGTACGAGATCCAGTTGAAGTTCGCCCGCCATGAGGCCGAGGGGCCGGAGGGGGCAACCCGGGCCGCTCAGGAGGCCGTGGATGTTCTGCTCCGCGTGCCCGACCGCACGCGGCGAGACCAGTTCATCGCCAAGGCCGCCGACCTCTGGGGCCGGGGCGTCCCGGGACGAGTAGAGGGCATGGAGCGTGCGCTTCGTCTGGAGCTGGAGCGCCGCGGGAGCCAACGCACACCGGGCTCATCGACACGCCAGACCTCCACCCGGGACCGCACCTATCTGGTGGAGACCGTGGCTCGGTCGGGGGCCTTGGTGCCGGCGGGGCTCATGGATGCGCAGCGTGAGCTTCTGTGTTGGGCCTTAAGTTCAGAGCTCGTTGCCCGGCAACTGTGTCAGCGGCTGACCCCGGCGCATTTCACGGAGCCCGCCTATCGTGAGGTCGCCGGCCGCCTGGCGAGCGCACTGCAGGAGGGCCGGCCCTACTCGGCGCAGGTCGTCCTCGAGGGTCTTCCCGAGGACTGTCCGGCTCGGGCTGCGGCGGCGGAGTTGGCGCTGCAGGAAGTGGCGGAGGTAGACGAGGAGGTCCTGCGGCTCAGCATCGAGAACTTGATACAGTACCGCCAAAGCGGCGGCCACACGCCGACCTACAGCGTCCCTGCGGCCGACGACGTTCCGGAGCCCCAGATGGTGGAGGACTTCCAGGCCCTGCAGGCCCGGGTCGTGGCGAAGGTGAACAGCGGCGCCGTCGACCCCGACGATCCGGACATGGTGCTTTACAAGACGCTGATGGCCAGATTGCACGGCAGGGGCGGCCTGGCATACGCCACCGTCCCGGGAGCCGTGAACAAGGAGACAGTCACGCCCCAGATCCCGATGAAGGCCGACTTTTCCCAGGTCGCCGCGGGAACGGAGCAAGAGCCGGAGCCGTCCGACGAGTATGGAGAGGCTGCGGAGCCCGAGGACCCGTTCGACGAGTAGTGCCGGGCGCGTCGGGCTCTAGACGAAGGGAGTTGAGTTTGTTTGGCAGAGGGGAAGGACGCCGAAATCCACGAGTTGCCCGAGGTTCGCGCGCTCCTGCGCAAGGGGCGCAGGACGGGCACCGTCACCTATGCGGAAATACAGGACGGCCTCAGTGAGATCGAGGACCTGGACACCGCCGACATTGAGGACGTCTACCGAATGTTCGTCGATGCCGGAGTGCGGGTGGTCGACGAAGACGAGGAGGAGGAGGAGGAGGAGGAGGCCATCGAGGAGCTGTCCGACGACGAGCTGGACCACCTGGAAGCCGTCCCGATTGACGATTCGGTGCGCATGTACCTGCGCGACATCGGGCGCGTTCCGCTGCTCACGGCGCGACAGGAGGTGGAGTTGGCGCGCCGGATCCAGAAGGGCGACGGGCGCCTGGACTACGACCGCGTCCGCAATTGCCTTGTCTTCAGGCCTAACGAACGCCTGGAGCCCAGCACCGTGTACACCGTCACCGTCAAGGGTGGAGAGAGTGGGCTGTATGACGCGGTGGGCAGGTACATGCCCGGCGATCACGTGTTCTCTTTCCGCGCCGCCCCGGCCGAGTCCAACCTGAGGGTCAACTCCGTACGGCCCGAGGACGGAGCCGTGGATGTCGAGGCCGAGGCGATCCTGGAAGTGGAGTTCGATGACGCCGTCGACCCGAGCACCGTGGACGGGGAGAGTTTCTGCCTGGTGGACGAGAAGGGTCGGGCTGTGGAAACCAAGGCCCGGGTTGGGGCAGAGCCATGGACGGTGCTGGTGGAGGCGGCTGCGCCACTTCTGCACCGCAACCAGTTCACCCTCACCATCAAGGGCGGCCAACAGGGCGTGCGCGGCGAGCAGGGGCGCTCGCTGGCGCGAGTCGTGAAGAGCTCCTTCTCGACGGCTCAGCGCAAGGCGGCGCCGCGAGTGGCGGCCTCCCGCCCCGACCGCTCCGAGACAGACGTCTCCGTCTGCGCCACGATCACGGTCAACACAGACAGACGCCTGGACCCCGGGACAATCGGCGACCAGAGCGTGGTCCTCACCGACGCCATGAACACCGTGGTGGCCGGCGAGATCCACTATGACGATATCCGCCGTCGACTGACCTTCATCCCCGCTCACCCGCTGGCCGCCGAAATGCGGTACACCCTCACCGTCAAGGGCGGCAAGGGCGGGATCAAGGGTATCTCCGGCTACAACCTGCAAGAGGATTACTGCATCGACTTTGACACGGCCTCGGAGCACGAGAGTCCGACAGTCGTGGCCACCCGCCCGCAGCATGAGGACCGCGGCGTTGCGCCGCGCTGCGCCATCGAGGCCTACCTCAACCACCGCATCGACCCCGGCAGCATCGACCCGGGGGTGCTCAAAGTCAAGGACGAGGAGGCCGTCAAGGCGCTGGCCGAGGCCAACCTCAGAC
The DNA here is from genome assembly GCA_964423635.1 of uncultured Armatimonadia bacterium. Classification (GTDB taxonomy): domain Bacteria; phylum Armatimonadota; class Zipacnadia; order Zipacnadales; family JABUFB01; genus CAYRFY01. Next base: position 10,874 of record CAYRFY010000052.1, read on the forward strand.
TGGTCGTGAGCATCGCCCGCAAGTACACCGGGCGATCGGCCATGAGCTTCCTGGACTTGATCCAGGAGGGCAACATGGGCCTGATGCGGGCGGTTGAGAAGTTCGACTACCGCAAGGGCTACAAGTTCAGCACCTACGCCACGTGGTGGATCCGCCAGGCCATCACCCGGGCGATTGCCGACCAGGGACGTATCATCCGCATCCCCGTGCACATGGTGGAGACCATCAACCGCCTGGTCAAGACCTCACGCCAATTGCTGCAGCAGTTGGGGCGAGAACCGACCCTGGAGGAAGTGGCGGCGGAGATGGACATGCCCCTGGAGCGGGTGAGCGAGATCCGCAGGATCGCCCCGGAGCCGCTGTCTCTCGAGGCCCCCGTCGGCGAGGAGGAGAATAGCCACCTGGGCGATTTCGTGCCGGACGAGGAGTTGTACACCCCGGTGGACGCGGCCTCCAATCTGGTCCTGCGAGAGCAGCTTGAGCGGGTCCTGGAGACGCTCAGTGAGCGCGAGCGCGAGGTGCTCAAGCTGCGGTTCGGCCTCGAGGACGGCTACTCCCGGACGCTGGAGGAGGTGGGCCACATCTTCGAGGTGACCAGGGAGCGCATCCGACAGATCGAGGCCAAGGCACTCAAGAAGCTGCGCCACCCCGGGCGGAACCGCGCGCTGCGCGACTATCTGGAATAGGCGACACGGCGCCGGCTTGGCCTTGTGGTCAGGGCAGGGCGTAACGGCGTGGAACCGGACGTCGTCAGTGACGAGGCGGCTGAGGCGCAGGTCCACCTCCTTCGAGGAATGGGCGGCCGGGCCCGGCTTGCATTGTTGCCGTCGGGTTGGGTATACTCGCAAGAGGCAGTGGACAATGGGGCCCGTAGCTCAGCGGTTAGAGCAGTCGGCTCATAACCGATTGGTCGCTGGTTCGAATCCGGCCGGGCCCACCAGCATGCGTGCTCGCCACTCCACACGGCGCCGAGGCGTTCGGCTCCTGCCGGAGTGGCGTGTTTCTTCAGAGGGGCTCTTTTCCAGGCTGCGGCGGCGAGTGTCCGGTCGGTGACAGGTACACCGACCTCCGGTCTTCCCGCTGTAGCGATCACAGGCGGCTCGGCCCCGGCTGCGCGGAGCATCTCAATGGTCGGCGTTATCGCTGAACACGTGAAGGCGCATCGGCACCAGTTGGGCAAGCACTCGCTATTCGTGGGTTCGGCCGTACGGGTGCCCCCGGAAGACAAGTCTGTCATGGACGTCATCCACCAGTTGGCTCTGGCCCATGCCGGCGACCGGCTGGGGGACATGGAGGGGGAGGACCGTCCGGCCGCCGCCCTGGAGCTGGCGGCCGCCGAGATCCCCGACCACGCCACGAGGTGCCGGCTATTCCGCGAGCACCAGGGCGCCGAGTCCCGCCCGGCGGAAGGCCACGTGCGCCTGGCACGGCTGATCAAGGACGGCTACTACTCCACCATCTTCCTGGCGGAGCCCGACGACATGCTGGAGCGGGCACTCCGCGCCCAGCATATGGAGCCGGAGAAGGACTACCACCTTCTGGTGGCCGGTGTCGACGAGCCCAATGACATACGAGTGGCGCTGGCCGAATCCACCCGCATCGCCATCGTCAAGTGCGGCGGCAGCCTCGAGCACGGCTTCTTGCCTCTGAGCCCCGGCGAAGTCGGTCAGATCGCCGCCGCGATCGAAGGCGTCATCTCGGATGCCTTCAAGATCTTCTCCGTCTTTGTGGCCATGACCGATCGCGAGGACCCTTTCCTGATGCGGGTCCCCCGGGAGGGCGGGAAGATCTTCTGGATCAACATGATGATCCCCATGGCCAACGCCGAGCTCTACGACGAGCTGAAGATCGAGAGCCCGGCCAGCGCCGAGTACCACCGGCTTCAGCCCCACGTCATGGCGCTCTTGGACGCCCGCCACTCCTCACGCCACCTGCTCTGCCGCGAGCCGGGCTCGTTCAACGAGTTCTTCGCCAAGCTGCACGGGAGATTGATCCGGCACCGCGGCCGCCGGCGCGGGCAGCGCACCGATCTCACCGTGCTGCGCGGTGGCCCCTATCGATTCCTGGACTACTTCGACACCGAGGATGAGGACTTCTACTTCGGGCGCGAGCAGGACGTGGAGGCGGTGATGGCCAAGATCCAGGACCACCCGCTGACCGTGGTCTTCGGACGCATCGCCGTGGGAAAGACCTCTCTTCTGCGGGCGGGGATCATGGCTTCCCTGCGCCGAGAGACGGAGGAAGCGGACAAGGAGGAAGTCAAGCCCTGGTTGGTGGGCTACTCCCGCGTCGGCGAGGACCCGGTGGCCAGTCTGCGCGCCGCCATGCTGGCGGCGGCCCAGGAGGCCGGCTACGATCCCTCCCCACCGGGGGAGGACGAGACTCTCGCTGAGACGGTAACGCGCATCTCGACGCTCACCGAGCGAAAGGTCATCATTCTTCTAGACCAGTTCGCTGAGTTCTTCGTCAAACTCGGCGAAAAGGTACGCGAGAGGTTCCGGGAGGCCGTCAAGGAGTGTCTGGAGCAGGCGCCGGAACACTTCCGGCTTGTGATCACTATTCGGGAAGACTATCTGGGCGAGGTGTACGAGCTGCAGAGCGATTTCCCCGCGATCCTGCACAACGTGCATCGGCTGCACAAGCTGACCAGAGAGCAGGCCGAGGACGCGATTCTCAAGCCGGCGCAGAACTTCGAGCTGCAGGTGGAGCGCGGTCTGGTTCACCGCATTGTGGACGATCTGTACCGCGAGGGTGTGGAGCCGGCCCAGTTGCAGATCGTCTGCCATTCGCTGTATGAGGCGCGTCCGCCCTCGAGCAGGGTGATCTCGGAGCGCACCTACGAGCAGCTCGGGGGGGCCGAGGTGATCCTGGACAAGTACCTGGAACGCTCGCTGTCGCGACTGCCGGCGGGGGAGCGCCGCACGGCCGGGAAGGTGCTGTCGTTCCTCACCAGCGGCTCGGAGCTCAGGGCCGCCCAACCCCTGGACCGGGTGGTTGCGGAGGTGCAGGCCGACAAGGAAGCGTTGGAACGGGTCCTGGCCCATCTGGTGGACGTCGGTCTCGTCCGACCGGTGGGCAAGGGGCGCGCCCGGGAGTACGAGCTCGTCCACGAGGTGCTCGCCGAGAAGGTCACGGCCTCGGTCGCGGGCGGCGTGGCGATGATCCGCGACCTGCAGGACCTGCTCACCCGGGCGATGAACGACTTCACCCAGTTCGGTCTCCTCGTCAACGCCGAGGAGCTCAAGCTGATCAACAACGCCCGTGAGGACCTGGCTATCGGGCCCGAACAACTCCGTCTGATAGTACGCAGCGCGCTGTCGGCCGACATTGATGTGCAGTACTGGCTCGACCGCGTCGATGAACTGGGGCAGGACAAGTCGGACTTCATTGCCGCGATGATGCGTGATGAGAATGTGGAGGTTCGCCAGCGCACCTACCGGCAACTGGCGGACCATCTGGAGCCGCGCCTCATCCGCCATCTGGTCAACGGTCTGACGGACGAGGACGCCGATGTGCGAACCCAGGCGGGCCAGTACCTCGGACAACTGGAGCCCCATCTGCTGGGGATGCTGGAGAACAACGACCTGCGAGTGCGCGCTCTGGCCGCCCGGGCCATTGCCCACACGAGGGCCCGGCGTGCAGTGCGGCCGCTTGTGGAGGCCTTCGGGGAGAAGGACCCGGCGCTGAGGGACGAGATCACCGCGGCCCTGCTGGCCATTGACGACCCCAAGGCCCCGGACATGCTCCTGCGGGCAATCATCTCCGGCTCGGGCCAGATGTGGGACGTAGCCCATGCCCTGGGACGTCTTTCCGTCGGCGAAAAGGAGCTCAAGAGCCTGCGCCGCGCCGCCTCGGGCAGGGATCGATGGCAGCTCCGTTACGCCCTGGGAGTCGCCCTCACCTATCGACGAGCGTTCACGGAGGCCGCCGAGGTACTGGGCGCCCTGATCGAGGCCCTGCCCGCCGAGAGTACGGGGGCGCTGGCGGCTAAAGAGGCCCTCGAGGACCTCGAGGAGCAAAGGCGACGGGCCTCCGCGGGCGAAGATGCCTGGGTGATGTTCGCTCGCACACCGGCTCACTGCAGCTTCACCGACCAGGAGGTGGCGCCACCCCTGGAGCTGGCCTGGCAGTTCGAGACCAAGGACCACGTCATTGCGTCTCCGGTAGTACGCGATCACACGGCCTACATCGGCTCACGGGACAGGCACCTGTACGCTATCGACACCGGGAAGGGCACGGCGCGATGGTCGTTTGAGGCCGCCGACCGCATCGAGGGCGCAGCGGCCATCAGCCACGAAATGGTGTGCGTGGGCACCCTCAACGGCACCGTGCACGCGCTGGAGATATCCTCCGGTGAGCAGCGCTGGCGGGCCGCGCTGGGCTCGGCGATCCGCGCCGGGTGCACGGTGGAGGGAGACGCGCTGTATCTCGGGACCCGCGGCGGGTTACTGGCATGCCTGGAGATGGCGACCGGAGAGGTGGTATGGCGTCGTGAGGCCCGCGGTGAGATCAGCACGGCGGTGGCCGTCGCTAACCAGATCGCGGTGGCCGGATGCTGGGACGGACACATCACGGCGCTCGACGCCACAACAGGCGAGGAGATGTGGAGGTACAAGACGCAGGCGCCGGTGTCCTCCTCGCCGGCCATCGATAGCGACGTGATCTACTGCGGCTCCGATGACCACGGTTTGTACGCGCTGGACCTGCGCAGCGGCGAGCTCGTGTGGCGTCGTGATCTCGGGGGCCAGGTGCGCTCATCCCCTGCCCTGTCGGCGGACCTCGTCGTGGTCGGGAGTATCGATACCCACTGCTACGGCGTGCGCCGCGACAATGGCGAGATCGTGTGGTCCACGCCAACTTCCGAGGAGATCATGGCCTCTCCGGCCATCTCGGCGGGCCACGTGTACATCGGCTCGAAAGACGGGGCTCTGTACGCGCTGGATCTGGCGACCGGTGAGATCACCTGGCGCCACAAGTCGCCGTTCGGAGTCTACTCGTCTCCCGCGGTGGCTGAGCAGACCGTCTACGTCGGGTTCAACTACTATAATCTCGCCGCCTTCCGGCCGGCGATCAAGGGCACGAAGCGTTCGTGAGGCCATCCGCCGCCACAACCATGGACCCTTCAGAGGCCGGCAGGCAGTCACGGGCAGCCCGGGCGTCTGTGTTGGCCCGGGCGGCAGGCGGTGGCCATCGTCTGTCCGGCGGCCGGCTCCGTGCCGCTGTGCTCTTGACGGCCGTGGCGGCTACCGTTCTCCTGGCCTCAGGCTGCGGTGGGTCGGCGGACAAGATGCGCCGCGACTACGTGGCCCTCAGGTACCTCGAGGACGCGGTCGCGGCTGTCCAGGCGCGACCGGTGGATCGCCCCGCAGCGCTCCGGGCGCTGCGGCGGGCCCTGGAGTTGGCGCCGCAGGAGCCCACCATCTCCACCACCGCCCCCGGACTGTGCGTGACTTTGGGCCTCTACAGCGAGGGCCTGGACCTGTTGCGCGCCCAGGATGCTCCCGACCGCTGGCTGCTGGCCCAGTGCCTCCTGGGGACCGGCCGCGTCGAGGAGGGCACCAGGATGCTCCTGGACCTGGCCAAGGGTGCCCAGGCCGCCGACCGGGAAGCGCCGGGCCAAAGCGCCGTCGTCGCCATGCAACTCAACAACGCCGGCTACATGCTGGCCGACGCCGCGGTGCAGTTGCCCACGGCCCACGCCATGCTCAAGAGGGCCACGGACACGCTGCCGCTGGATGCCAACTGCATTGACAGCCTGGGCTGGGTGCACTATCGTCTTGGCCAGTTCCGCGAGGCGATCTTCTATCTGGAGCGTGCCGTGCGCCTGCAGACCGGTCCAAGGCAGCCGGACCTGTATTACCACCTGGGCGCGGCCTATGCCGCCATGGGCCGTCATCAGCGGGCGCGAGCCATGCTCAAGGTCGCCCTGAAGCTCGACCCCCACCACCCCGACACACTCCAGGCCATGGAGAAACTGCGCTGGCTCTTGCCCCCGCTGTCGCTGGCAAGCGCCGGTACAGACAGCCGCTGGGGCGCCCCGTGCACGGGCGCCTAGAAGCCCGGCCGAGAAGCCGGGCCTGCCGTGGAAATGTCATCCTGAGCGTCGATCTCGCGCAGCGAGATAGCGAAGGATCTCTTTAATGTCAGGAGATTCCTCGAGCTGCTCCCTTCGGGAGCGGACGCTCTCGGAATGACACTTTTGGCGAAAGCGGGCTTTGCGGCCGCGCTTCTAGAGGCGCGCCGGAGCAACGGATCGCGGGCGAAGCCGACCGGCAAACCTCCGGGTCCGCAGCGGGAATTCACGTGCCGTGCAAACTCGACAACCAACACCCTGGGGAGGTCTACATGCTCGACTCACGTATCATCTCCACGCTGGGCAATTCTCTGGTCGCCTCACCGACCATGGCGATGTCGGCTCTCGCGTCCAAGATGAAGGCAGAGGGCAAGGACGTCTTGTCTTTCGCGGTCGGCGAACCCGACTTCCCCACCCCGCCCCACATCTGCGAAGCCGCCAAGCGCGCCATCGACGACGGGCAGACGAAGTACACGCCGGCCTCCGGTACTCCGGCGCTGAAGAAGGCCATCGTCGAGGCGACTCAGAGAGACCTGGGGGTTTCCTACGAGCCCGAGCAGGTCGTGGTGAGCAACGGCGGCAAGCATGCGTTGATGAACATCTGGCGCATTCTGCTCAATCCGGGCGACGAGGTGATCGTCTTCGCCCCATACTGGGTGAGTTACCCCGATCAGGTGCAGATCGCCGGCGGTGTTCCCGTCGTTGTTCCCACCTCCGGGGACAATGACTTCCAGCCCGACCTGGAAGAGCTGGAAGCGAAGATCTCCCGGCGAACCGTGGCGATCCTGCTCAACAGCCCCTCCAACCCGGCCGGAGGCGTGTTCACCCGGGAGACCATCGAGGGGATCTCCCGCATCGCCCAGAGCAATGGGCTGACCATCGTCTCGGACGAGATCTACAAGCACATCCTGTTTGACGGCCGCTCCCACGTGAGCCCGGCCCAACTGGATGATGACCTTCGTGAGCGCACCATCATCGCCGATGGCGTGGCCAAGACCTACGCCATGACCGGGTGGCGCATCGGCTGGCTCATCGCCCCCAAGCGCTTCGCCAAGCAGGCGGGCAGTCTGCAAAGCCAGGAAACCTCCAACCCCTGCTCCATCTCCCAGGCGGCCGCGCTGGCGGCCCTCTCCGGGCCCCAGGACTCCGTGGGCCAGATGCGCCAAGCGTTCGAGGAGCGCCGGAACTTCATCGTCCCGGCCCTCAACGCCATGGCCGGCATCAACTGTCCCAACCCCGGCGGGGCGTTCTATGTGTTCCCGGACATCACCACCCACCTGGGGCGCACGCTCAAGGGACGGCAGATCAATGATTCATTCGACTTCTGCTCCTACCTGCTGAACGAGGCCCTCGTCAGCACCGTGCACGGCAGCGCCTCGGGCTCCGAGGGGTACTTCCGGATCAGTTTCGCGTGCAGCATGGAGCAGATCCAGGAGGGGCTGCAGAGGATCGAGCAAGCTCTCAGCTAGACGCCGGCCACGGAGCCGGAACCGAAGCGGCCGGACGAGCCCCGAGGGGACCGTCCGGCCGTCTTGGTTCTCACCGCGTACCCGCCCCGCCTAACGCGGCGCCACAATGCTGCCGGCAATGTAGCGGGTGCCGTCTTCGTGGTTGATGTAGTAAGCACACAGGATGTTGCCGTCGGCCAGGGGCGTCACCCAGGGATAGCCGAGGTCAGAGTTGCCTCCATCGGTGCGGAGGACCAGCTCCTCGGCGTCCTCCACATCCTCGCACTCCGGGTCCAGGAGTTTGACGCGGACTCCGAAGGGTTCCCGGCGGTATCCGTAGATCAGGGCGACGCGGCCGTCTGGGATGCTGCACGAGGTGAAAGGGTGGCCCCAGACCGAAGTCCTGCGCCAGGTAGACCATGTCTCCCCGCCATCGGTGGAGTGCGCCACGGCCAGGTAGCCGTCCAGATTGGCCGTGCGCATCCAGGCCACGATCTTCCCGCTGGGACAGAGCTGCAGCGATGTCTCGTTGAACTCGATGCTCTCATGCCGGGCGATCTCCGAATGGAAGCGCCACGTGATGCCCCCATCGTCCGAGGCGTACACACACGACTCGGCGGGCTCCCCGGGTGCGGAGAAGGAGTACAGCGGCCACAGCACCCGGCCGTCCGGGAGTTGGGTCATCTTGCCCCGGCAGGCCCCGCGGTTGGGCACAGCGGGGAGCCGGTGGGGGGGCGCCCCCGGCGGTGGAGCATCGAAGCTGTAGGGTCCCGCCCAGGTCTGCCCGCCATCGCCGGAGCGCACCAGGCTGCAGCCCACATTGCACATCGCCCAGCCCATCCCGGCGTGGAGCACATTGGGCTCCCCCGCCCTGTCGGCCGGCAGCAGCATCCATGAGAACGTCGAGCAAAGAATGGTGCCATCCCGGAGCAGGAACAGACAGGGGTCCTGGTTCCCCGCCAGAGGGTTGGCGAAGACGACGGTGGGCTCCGGGTCGAAACTGCGCCCGTTGTCGGTGGAGGACACCGCCATGCACCAGCTATTGGGGTCGGCATGGGTGACGCCTCCTCCCCACCTCCGTCGGTCGGCCGCGCGACGGAAGGCGCACAGCACCGTGCCATCCGCCCGGGTGATCAGCGAGGGGAAGGTGGAGTACCATGCCTCGTCACGGTAGATCACCAGGTCCTGCAGCTTCTGAAGTGGCATCACATACCTCCGCGGATTTCCGAGCAGAAAAATGAAGGCGGGCCCACGGTTACTTCGCCGGATGTGACGGTGCGCCACCTCCAGGACCGCCCCGGGGTCAGCGGGGCCGCAACCAGCCGTTGGCCACCTCGTAGGTCGGGCTTTCCACTCAGATTATGCAGGTTCCGGGCAGGCGCCGACTCACGTCGCCTCACCCCCCCCGGCCCCCCTCTCGGCGTCTCTTCGAGCCGCTTGTGCTCCGCCAAACGGCGGGCGGAGACGGGATGAGGGGGGAGAACGGTCCCGCCCGGCCGTGGCACCGACCCGAGGCGAACCTCCGTGCCGTACTCGTCGGTTTGAGGCGGGGCCGCGATAGAGGTCCGGCCGAAAAGGCCGGCCGGCCAGGTTTCCGTCATTCTGGAGCGTCGGCGGCGCAAGCTCGAGCTTGCGCCGCTTGGGCGAAGAA
>CAYRFY010000053.1:0-19966 GCA_964423635.1 uncultured Armatimonadia bacterium
CGGGTCGGGACGCCGGACGCGGTCTGGGCGAAGGTGGTTGCGCTGGATGGGGAGGACGCGATCGAGGCCGAGAAGACACTCCAGAAGCTGCTGCTCATGGTCTATGCCGACTGCGCGAGCCGCACCAAGGACCCCGAGCAGATGGAAGGGGCCCGTGCCAACGCGGCCCCCAGGCTCGTAGGGTTGCTTGCCCACGACCCCTACGACCTGGTGCGCGCGTACTGTGCCAGGGCCTTGCGGCTGCTCCAGGCCAGAGAAGAGGGCGCCGAGGCACTCATCGCCGCGCTGCAGGACCCGGCGTTCCGCGACATCGCGGGCCTCTCGGACGTCTGGGCGCCCGGAATCACTTCGCGGATGTTCCTGGTGCGTCGAGAGGCGGGCCTTGCGCTACGGGCCATGGGCTACGAGATTCGCTGTCCGGACTGGGAGACGTGGGAACTCGTTCCGGACGCGGAGTGACGACGGGCCTCGACCCCACCGCCCGCGAGGGCGCTGCGACGCCCTCGCGGGCGATAACTCCTGCCGGTCCCACCCCGCTCTACGTCAGCGCCGCCTCGACATACTCGGCCTCACACGGATTGCCCTTGCACATCCGGATCAGCCGCTCACCGGGGGACATCAGCACGGCCGCGCAGGTGCGGCCGCCGGTCTCCTCCGTAGTGTGACGACACAGCGGCGCCTGGTGATCGGGAAAGACGGCCCACAGCGAGTCCAGATCGCGCTGCGCCAGTCCCCGCAGCAACTCCCACATCCGGGCCTCGCGGGTGACGGAGTTGTCTGACGGACTGTCCTGGCTCACGTAATCGATCATGTCGGGCGTGTCGTAGTGGTTGGCGTGGGCGAAGACCCCTATAGCGTCGGGAGCCAGGTGCGCGTGCCTCAGCGCGGTGGTTTCGATGCCCGTAAACTGCCCCTCCGGGCCGCCCACGTAGAAGTAGTGCCCCGACATGCGCGGGGCCTCGGTGACCACTCTCACCGCCGCCTCGAAGCTCGTCTGAGCCAGGGCGGTGTGCAGGGTGGCCAGGTACATGATGCCGTCCCGCGCGTCGTGGGGCGTGAGGTTGGTGTTGCCCACCGCAATCCCGTGCTCGTTCAGGCCGATGAGGGCCAGGCAGCCGGTGGTGGTCAGCGTCAGTGTGGCCGGGGCCGACGTAGGCGAGCGGGCGAAGGCCACCACGTGCGGATAGGCGGTGGCGCTCATGTCCCAGGTCTGGCCCACATAGAGCTTCCCGTCCGCCGAGGCCCGCGGCAGGACGGCCATGTGGGTGCACTCCGAGGGGCCCGCCGCGGTGCGCCGCACCAGGTCCGACAAGTCCGTGTACCCGTTGCCGATCAGCAGCTCCTCCCGCGACAAGCCCGCCCCCTGGGAGATGCCGCAGAACTCGGCATAGGTATCGGGCGCGAAGTCCTCGAAGATTGGCAGCGACCGACCCGCCAGGGACAGCAGCTCCTCGCGGGTCATGGTCGCGGCGGCCCGCAGGCAAAGCTCGATGCGGGTCTCGCACATGGCCCTTGCCCCGTCGGCAAACAACTCCCCGTGCCTGGCGCCCATCTCCTGTGGCGTGCCGTGCAGTGAGGTGATCTGAAGGCTCATGGTGTCGGGCTCCTTTCTGAGGTGGGAAGGTGAGGTTCGGCCCGCCGGAGGGAGGGACCCTTAGTGCAACACTTTCCGGAGCCGAGTGCCCAGAACGCCTGCGGCTTCCGCTGCGTCCGGACGCCGTGAGCGGTCGCCCCATAGTCGGGCACCTCTCCCACTGCGGACCGGTGGCGACGGGCCTCACCGCGCAGCCGCGAAGAGACCCTCCGGGCCGATCAGCACCAGCCTGTCACCGTCCTCCTGCCGACGCAGAGCCTCTGTGAAGCCACCCCTGGAGAACAACACGTACCGCAGGTGTCGCTGCCAGTCCGGAGGCAGCGCGGCCGCCTTCTGCTGCAGGTCGTGCAGGTTGCCCGGATGCAACGGGCCCCGTGTCCACTTGCACTCCGCACAACTCACGATCCCGTCGTCACCTCGCCAGACCAGGTCGATCTCCGCGTCCTTGTGCCAGAAGGGAGCCGAAGGCTCGGCAGGCAATGAGGGTAGTCTCTCCCGGCCATAATGCCGCACGTACTGGGCACAGATGCCCTCAAAGGCCCGCCCCATGTACTCGTCCAGGTGCGGGGCAATGCGCTCCTCCCACACCCGCCGTCCCTCTCCCACCTCCAGCAGACTGCGGTTGGGCAGGACGAACCGGTACCAGAACCTCAGGAAGTGGTCGTCCAGCACATAGCGGCCCCGCGAGCGCTTCTCCGGCGCTCTGTCTGCCGCCGAGACCACGCGACGCACCAGGCGCAGCTCCTGCAGTGCGGACAGGTATTGCCCCACGGCCGTGACGGCGATACCCGCTCTCTGCGCGATCTCCGAGCTGCGCGTGAGGCCCGAGGCGATGGCATTCAGGATGCTGTGGTAGGTCCGAGGGTCGCGCAGCTCGCTACGCAGAAGATGGGTGGGTTCCTCGTACAAGAGCGCCTGCGGACGGAGTATGTGTGCCTGCACATTCCGGGCCAGCGACATGCCGTCACCGAATTGCTCCAGGTACATGGGCATCCCGCCGAGGATGCCGAAGACGCGCAACCGATCCTCCAGTCCGTAGCGGGGCACGAACTGCGCCGCCTCCCTGTACCCGAAGGGCACCAGCTCCTGCTGAGCGGTGCGTCGCCCGAACAGCGGCGAGCGTTCCGCCAGCACTTCGTTTTCCATGAAGCTGACCGCTGAGCCGCATAGGACAAGCAACAGCCTGGTGTCCCGAGCATCATGGTCCCAGAAGCGTTGCAGCAACGAGGGCAGCCCTGGGGCCGAACCACACAGGTAGGGGAACTCGTCCAGCACCACCACCAGGCGATGTCCCCTTGCTCGTCTCGCCAACTCCCGCAGCGGCGTCTCCCAGTCATCGAACCGCGCCGTTGCGAGCAAGGGCTCCCCAAGCCCCTCTGCCATGGCCGCCGCGAAGTGCCGGCGGTTGTCGCTCTCAGAGACCTCGGCGGCCTGGAAGTACACATGCGCCCTGTCGCGGAGGAACTCACGCAGTAGCTCGGTCTTGCCCACGCGGCGTCGGCCATAGAGCACGTAGAGCTCAGCCCGGTCGCTGTCGTGCAGCTCGCTGAGGAAGGCCAGTTCCGGGGCCCGACCGACGAACGGCATTGGCATCGCCACCAGTATTATAGTTACGACTATTATACTTATAACTATAATACATGACAAGCGCCGTTCCAGCCCCCTCGCCCCCTACCCACACGCTACCGGCCACGGACAGGCCTCGCGCCTGCTACGCCCCCACCTCCACCGTCACCGCCTCCACCAGCCACCCCGCAGAGTCGGTGTCCTGAGCCAGGCTGCGCAGGCGCAGATAGCAGGCCCCCAGGGTCTCGCGGCGCAGGGGCAGGGAGGCCGCCGGCTTGCCATCCAGCCTGACCTCGCAGTGCCGCGTGCCCTCATCCCACGACAGGATCACGTCCTGCCACCTGCCCTCGATAACCTCCAGCCCCCCCGCGCCGAGCCGCAGGTTGTACAGGTTGTTGAGGTGGTCCTCCAGGTCAAAGGGCACCGAGAAGTGATCGGTGAGACCCAGCAGGAGAGGCCCACAGCCGGGCTGGGCCATGAGGCGGATCTTGAGACGACCGCTGCGGCCGGAGGGGAAGTTCCAGGTGACCGCCGCGGGCCAATTCGGGTCCGTCTTGCATAGCGACAGCACCCTGGCCCGGGGGCGCCGGGGGTGCTGTGCGAAGCCCACGCCCCGGGTGCCGAAATGGTGCCACTCCTCTGTTCGGCCGAAGAAGTCGGCGGTCTGGCGACGCTCCAACAGCCAGTCCGGGCAGAGACGCATCAGCAGCACCCGCCCGGCGCCCTGACCGGTGCAGTAGATCACCTTGCCGTCGCCGCTCACCGTCGGGAACGGATAGGCCGTGCCGAAGTCGCCATTCGGGGGCGGCGGCTCAGTGCGACGCGGGTCGCGCGCCACCTCCCGGAAGCCACGCCACGTTTTCCCCTCGTCGTCGGAGATGGCCGCATGCAGCACATGACGCCCGCCGTAGGCGTAGGGGAACCGCAGGCAGTTGTTCCAGAGCAGCACCAGCCGCCCGTCCCCCAGCCGCACAATGCCTACCGGCGAATCGGAGGATAGCAGCTCCGTGGGCTGTGGCGCAGACCACTGCGCCCCGTCGGGTGAGAAGGACTCATACAGCCTTCCTTGCTGTGTGCGGATCAGCATCCACACCCGACCATCGCGAAGCTGGATGACCACCGGCTCCACGGCCCCGTATGCCGAGACGATGTCCGGCACCGGTGTGCGCAGGCTCGCCGACAGCGCCCAGCTCTCGCCCCCGTCGTCGGAGTAGACGTTGACGCAGTCGAACTGGCCCATGAAGGTCCATTCGTCCAGGCCTGTGCCCCTGTTGGCCCAGGTGCGCGAGGTGAGGTACGAAAAGGGCAACAAGATGCGCCCGCTATCCAGTTGAGCCACCGAGTTGAGCGCCCCGGTGTAGCCCTTCCAGATCATGCGCGGCTCATCCCAACGGCTTTGCCCCTCGTGCGAGCGCGTGGCCCACAGGTCCAGGCGTGTGTCGACCAGCTCGCCCACCAGCACCCGCTCGCCCTCTCCGGCGCCGACTGTCCCCTCCTGCCCGTAGCGCAGGAGGAATAGATGAACCTCGCCCTCGCGGTCCAGCAGGGGCTCCAGGCCGAGCCATCTCCCGGGTCCGCCGGGCAGGGCGCACACGGTCTCGGCCGCGCTCCACGTCTCGCCGTTGTCGGTGGAGGCGCGACGACAGACGGCCTGCTGTCCGTCGGCGCCCTGCACCAGCCAGCCGGTGAGACTGCCGTCGGCCATGCGCAGTACGAGGATGGATTCGTCCAGCAGCGCGAGCCGCCGCGGGCCCTCGGCGGGCGTTCCCGTGGATGCGGCAAGCAGTAGGGCGGCGGTGACGGCACCCGCTTCCCAACGCGGCATAGGGGATCCCTCCCGGCGGTTGGTCTATCTGGAGCGCCGGCAGCGGGCGTCGAGACGCTCGATCATCCGCAGCACCTGCAGGCGCGTCTTCTCGGCGACGTTCCTGTCCTTGTGGTCTTCCCACCAGACCCCCGACGCTCCGGAAGCCTCCAGCACCGCGGTCGGAGCGCTCTCGAGGAGCGCCTGCGCCCGGGCCACCAGAGCGGCATCACAGCCCATCTCGCGGGCCGCGGCAATTGCCTCTTGCAGGATCACCAGGTACTCGTAGTCATAGCGGCCCTCGCGGACCGCTTCCATATGCCGCGAGGTCACCCAGCCCTCGGGCGTACGGTACTGCGGCGTGAAAACCATGTTCTCGGGGCCGATCTGGCTCCACGCGGCCATGCCACCGCCGCCCCCGAAGGACCAGAAGAACTCCTGGTCCATGCCCCGCCGGAAGCAGTCCCAGGCCTGGAGCAGGTGATAGCTGTAGGGGTCCAGCGCCCTCACCGGCCCCGAGCAACTGTAGAAGGCCAGCCGCCGTCCCGCCCGCTGCTGCTCGCCGAAGACCTCCTCATAGCGGGCCGGATCCTGCAGCCACCGGGGCCGCTGGGGGGCGATGACGGTGGCCAGCTCGTACAGCCGCGGGTCCGCGTCGCCCGGATCCTCCCAGATCGGGTCGGTCCAGATCACCACGTCTGGCTCCGCCGCGCGGATCGCCTCGGCATAGCGGATCGTCAGCGCGTCCAGTTCCGGATTGCGCGGCTCATCCACCAGAAGCAGGCAGAGCTGCTCGGGAGCGATGTCTCGGGCCTGCAGGTGGGCCACCCAGAAGCTGATCCACTCCCCGATCGCCCGCCCCCAGTTGGCGTCATCCATGGGTAGGCCCGGTCCCAGCGCGTCGCTGCCCTCGAAGTTGGTGAACACGCAGTACAGCCTACTACCCCGCCACATCTCCAGCCATTCATCCATGCTGCCGGTGGCCGGCGGCCGGGTCATCGTTCCATCCGGAGCATGTTCGCCGAAGGGCATGACCTGCTTGGTGGCCCACGGGGCATCGATGTCGTACTCGCGCAGGAAGTCAACCAGAGACCGGCGCATGGGCTCGCTGAGGTGGTACAGCTTCGGGCCGTCGGTGTAGTCCCACCCACCCAGGGCCAGCGAGAGCCGCGAGGGCATCTCTACTGGCGACACCCGCAGCCGCAGAGGCACGCGGGCCACCTCCGTTGACCCTTCCGACAGCACCACGCTCCCTTCCCGGGAACCCGGGCCCGGCCCCCTGCCGTCCACCATGAGCCAGACCTGGCGCGCCGTTCCCCCGGGGATGTCGATCTGCCGGCCCGCTCCCGTACGTGGGGCGACGGGCAGTGCCGCGGCCACCGGAGTGGTGCCGGAGAAGGTCCAGGCCACCGAATGTACCCGCACCGCGGCTTCCCAGGCGGCGTCCAGGCCGTCGAGCCGCAGCGTCAGCGATCGGTGCCGCGGCAGGTTGTTGGTGAGATTCAGCACAACGCCGCGCACCTCCCCACGCATGAGTGTGAGGCGCAGCTCGGGTGGAGGCCCGTCGGGGTCCGGGGCGGACCGAGGATGAAGAGGGTCCCAGCGTTGCCCCGCCCAGAGTTCCAGCTCCGGACGCCCGGTCGCCTGCGCCGCCCGCGCCCCGAGCGCCAGCACCTGCCGGTGCATCTCATTGATGGGGAACGTCTCGCGGTAGACCGGCTCCGGCACCTCAACCGTGCCGCCGAGAACCTCGAACAACTGCGACTGGAGGGCCGCTTTGGCTGCCTCATCCAGGGGTGCCTGAGCGATCTCGCGCCCCACCGCCGCTGCGTCCGCCAGGATCGCCTGCAGCACCTCGGTATCAGCCAGTGCCTCGTCGAGGCCCTCCTCGGGTCGCGACAGGGCCGGGGTCGCAGGGGTCTGAGTCCGGTGGCTGTCGGGGCCGCGTGCCACCTCGACCTCGTCCACGAAGCAATACTGTCCGCCGGGCACCACAACCAGGGCCAGGTAGCGCCCGTGGGCAGGCATCGGCGTCCCCCGATAGCTCCGAAGCATATGCCCGGCCGGCGCGGTCCGCGGCTCCTCCAGCGTCCCCTGGGTGATGGATAGGGCCACCAGCTCCCCGGCGTCGTGCCAACTCTCGCCGTCCCGCGACACGCGGAGGAAGATCGCCCGCGGCCACAGCGCTCCGACGCGGCTGAGCGCCGCCGTGCTGAAGCTCACCTCGCCCAGGGGCACATCCGAGCCCAGGTCTACAGTGATGACGACCGGCCTCACATCAGACCAGCCCACCGTCGTGGGCTGGGTCCAGAAGTACCCCTCGGTAAAGACCCCGTCCGTCAGTTGCGTCGCGTCTCCGGGGTCCTTGCACAGGGCGTAGTTGGGCTCTGGCGACAGGGTGTACGGGCGACCCAGAGCCAGATTCCCGTCTCCATAGGCGGCGACAGTCAGCGCCACGAGAACCGCCGGCAGCAGATAGCGAGTCATGTTTGCTTCTCCGCATCTTGAGCCCGTCCGAAAGGCCCGGCTCATGTCATCCTGAGCGTCAATCTCGCGAAGCGAGATAGCGAAGGATCTCGTTGAATGCCACGGGACTCCTCGTGCTGCTCCCTCCGGGAGCGGACGCTCTCACAATGACACTCCCATGGCAATGCGCGCTTCTCGACCACGTCTCCGGGGTACTGCCAGGTCGTGTCCCACCGGTCGTCCACTCAGATTATGCACGAACTTACTGGAGCTAGATTTCGCCACAGTCGCGCGCGGAATGATGGCTCTCGTTTGGCGGAAGCATGTCCATTGTTTCGTCTCGGCCGTCTGGCGAAGCGACGAGCCAGTGGGGAGAAGCCGTTAGCCGTGCTCCCGCCCCGCCTGCGGGGAGGGCCGGGGTGGGGTCCCGGCCGTTGCGCACCGCCGGTCCTACGGCGCCCCCCTCAATCCCCCCGCAGGCGGGGGGAGGCACGACCCAGCGCCTCGCCAGAAGTGTATGCCGGGCATGTGACGACATGAGTAGCCACTCTGCCCGGAACCTGCATAATCTGAGGTCCAATCCGCCTTCGTCCCTCAGCGGACCTCCGACGCTCGCTCCAGGAGTGCCGGCAGATCCTCCAGCGCCTCGGCGTTCGTCCGGCCGTGGAGGTCCCAGACGATCAGGTCGAACTGCCCGGTCTCGGCGGGGTACTCCGCGTCAATCTGCACCACGTACGATCCGTTGTCGCACCGCGCCTGCTCGGGGGCCGTGGCAAACAGCACCGCACAGGGGCCTTCGGCGTGCTCGTGCGGCACGTCATAAGTGCGGTCGGCCAAGAAGAGCCAGTTGTCGCCGGGCCTGAGCGTCACCGGAGTGCCGTGGGCCGTCTCCCCCGCGGCGGTGACGACGTACTTGTCCATGTCTTCCCAGCTCCCCTGACCGGCGCCGGGTATCGCGAACAGCCGCACCGCAAGCCGAGCCTCGCCTGCGAACTTCCCGGACAGCCTGAGCCCACCCTCGCAGAGCGTGAAAGTGATCCGCAGGGCTCCCTGCGGGGTGTCCCAGGTGGCCAGGAGCGCCTCGCCCGTGGGCAGGGCGACCGTGGAGAACTCCGGGGTGGTGTCGTCCAGCGACCGGCCGTCCAGCAGGACGTCCACGAAGCCCGCGTCATACCAGTTGCGCAGGCCGGGGCCGGTCATGCCCAGGCCGCTGCCGAAGTGCCACTGGCTCCGGTGCCTGGTGCCGTCCTCGTCCGTGGTCTGGGAGTAGCGCAGCGAGTAACGGCTCCAAAAATCGCTGAGCTCCATGCGGCGCTCGCGCTGCACCCCGCCGGCCACGGAGCGCTCGGTCCACCCGGCCAAGTGTACCGAGCAGGTGCTGCTCGCGGCATTCTCGGCGGTCTGCGAAAGCGTCCGAGCCGTGGCGAGCATGCGGGGGCCGATGTCCTCGGCGGCGGCAGGGTTCCTGTTGGCGGCAAAGCTCTCTGCCGCCTCCCGTGCGGTCTCGGCGTCGGCCCGCATCTGAGCCAGGTACTGCTCCCGGGCCTCGTCGGACAGCCCCGCGGGCGGGGCCAGCAGGCGCGGGTACCACTTGCGGGAGATGGCCAGCCAGGCAGAGTAGTCGCGCTCGGCGGCGGCCCCGTAGATGGCCCGGAGGAGATCGCGCTGGGCCTGCTGGGGCTCGAAGCGCTCGGCATCCCAGCAATAGGCGCCCCACAGGGCGAAGGGATAATCCCCGCCGCCACAGAGCCACGCATGCTGGGTCAGTGCCGGAAGGCGGCGGAAAGCGTCGTAGGTATCGGGAAGGGCCACAGGGCCCCGCTCCAGGTCCCAGCGGTAACCGTACCAGCCGAAGGCCAGCTCCGTCAGACCGCCCCAGAAGTCCTGCACCTTCTGGCGCCCGGGAGTACACGCCTCGTACTCCCGGTTCCCGTTGTACCAGTAGATGTAGTTGCGCAGCCCCGCCTGTTGCACGTCGGCCAGGTCCTGCTCCCGCAGCAGGCAGTGGTACACCTGCACCCCCTCCATCAGCGGTGCCCCGCTCCAGACCCGGTAGTACTCCTCGCCGTCGAGCTTGCCCTGATAGGAGTCCTGCCACCCGGCGTAGTACGGTGTGGGGCAGACGATGAGCCGCTGGATGCCGCGCTCTCTCGCCACCTCGATCATCGGCCGCATGAGCTCAAGCTGAGCGGCGGCCAGGTTGCCGAACCGCTCCCTGCACAGCGGGCAGGTCTGGGGGTGCTCCACGGCCTGCTGAGTGAGGTCGTCGAACAGGAAGATGAGGCCATCACAACCGCGATCCAGCAGCTCTTCGGAATAGCGCCGGATGCGGGCGAGGTCCTCGGGATTGGCCGCGCACAGCTCGCGCTCGAGCAGCAGATCGGTGCGCCAGTTGCTGATCTGGCCGTAGAGGGCGATGCCGCGCCGGGCGCACTCCTGACGAATCTTGGCCACCTCGGGCGGAGCGGAGTCCTGACCCTGGTCGCCGTAGATCTCGTAGTAGCAGGCGTTCAGCCGCCAGCGGGAAAACCAGTCCAGCCGGGCGCTGAAGGAGGGGCTGTCGGGGTCTCGCGGCACACCGGTCCAGGCTCTTGTCAGCAGCGAGGGCCAGTCGGAGATGGCGACTCGCGGCGGTCCGTCCGGGCCCTGCGCCAGCAACTGCTGGAGCGTATAGGCACCGTAGATCAGCCCGACCTCGCCACCGACGAGACGGATGTGCTCCGGCTCGCCCACTCCACAATCCAAGACGAAGGCCTCCCGCCACCTGTCCGCCGCCGCCGGGGGCAGGCCGAGCTCCGAGGCTAAGGAGGCCAGTTCCTCGGCGGACTGCGCCGGAGACACCCGCACGAAGGCCTCCTCCACCTCGCCCGCTCCCTCCCCCAGCGCCCGGGCTACGACTTCCAGGGCATACTGCGAGCAGGGCGTGGTCTGTCCGGAGTACGACCACGTCGCGGCTGCTTTGGGTCTGCGATTCCGTCAGGGCTAATGGTTCTGCGATAATGTCACCCATGGAAGACCAGGTGACGCTAAGCATGCAGGACCAAAACCAAGCGCGTGTGTTGCAGTTGCTGGACTGTTCTCGGATCAATACGCAGGAGGCCGCCCAGTTGCTGGGCTGCTGCGAACGGCAGGTGTACCGCAAGCTTGCAGCCTACCGGGCCGAGGGCGTGGCTGCTGTGCCTCACGGCAATCGCGGGCGCACCCCTCACAATGCCCTTGATCCGCGGCTGCGTGCCGAGACCATCGGGCTCATCCGATCGGAGGACTACAAGCCCCTCAACACCCATCATCTGGCCCAAATACTGGCCGAGAAGGAGGGCATTCACTTGAGCGTCTCGACCCTTCGGCGGGTGCGCATGGCGGCCGGGGTAAGCTCACCGCGCAAGCGCCGGCCGCCCAAAGCCCACCCTTTGCGGGAGCGCAAGCCAAGCGAAGGCATGATGCTGCAGATCGACGGCAGCAAGCATCTGTGGTTCGGCCCCGACGGCGGCTACTTTACCCTGATCTGGGCCATCGACGATGCCACCGGCCGCGTATGCGGCGCGGTGTTCCGGGCCGAAGAGGACTGCGTCGGCTACATGCTCATGCTCCGGCAGATCATCGATAAGCACGGCATCCCTCTGAGCCTATACGCCGACCGCCACAGCATCTTCCGCCCTACCGCCGCCGACAAGCTCACCCTCGAGCAAGAGCTGGCCGGCCAGCCGGAGCCGATGAGCCAATTCGGCCGTGCCATGGCCCAACTGGGCATTCAGCAGATTACCGCCCATTCGCCACAGGCAAAAGGGCGCGTCGAGCGCAGCTTCAAAACAGCCCAGGACAGGCTGCTGCAGGAGATGCGCCTGGAGGGCATCACCACCATCCAGCAAGCCAACGCCTTCCTGCCACGGTTCATCGAACGGTACAACCGCAACTTCGCAAAGCCCGCCGCCGACCCCGATCCCGTATGGCGCGCTGCCCCCTGTCAGGCCGAGATCGACGCCGCCCTGTGCCTGCAGTTCCAGCGCACCGCCGACAATGCCAACACTCTCTCCTTCGGCGGCCGTCGCCTGACTGTCCCCGCAAAAGAGCGTAGCTTCGCCCGCAAGTCGATAGACATCCGCATCGCTCTAAACGGCCAGTTCACCTACCATTACCAGGACCAGCTCATCGGCGAAGGTCCCCGGGCAGAAGGCGAGTTGCGCACCGACGCGTCCCTACTGGCCAAGCTGCTGCCTGTACCGGCGCAGACCGCCTGCCCACGTCCCGAGCCCACCCCGCACAAGAAAGCCCGCGAACCGGTGAGCGTCACCCCCGCACCAGATCACCCCTGGCGAAACCAGCCTGTTGGCCGCAAAAGGCGATCCTGAGTACAATCAAGCTGCTGCCGGGAGGGCAATGCTGGCCGACCACCCCAGCGCCCGGCAGCGCCATGCGACAAGCGCGGGGGGACACCATGCCACCCTCACACCACCACCTCCCGCTACCGCGAGCTTTGGCCCCTCATTCCGCCACGGCCCCAGCGGCTGTGGATACGTGGTGGCGGGGGATGGTGGGTGAGCTGTGCACAAACCTGTGGGCAGGTCGATGCGCAGATGCGTGACATATCGGAGCGGCGGGCTGTCCACAGGAATTGTGCACAGCTTATCCATAGCAGCGGCGCAGCGCACCCACTCTGAGCGATCGCAAGGAGGAATACCACGACTTCACTAACCCCGAAGTGCGCACTTTTCAACCGGCGATTTGAGCACTTCTACACCGGCCCTGACACCAGCGCCCGGCAATGCTCTGCGGCAAGGGCGGGGCGGCACCACACCCCCCACCTCACACCACCACCTGCCGATAGCCATATGCCATAAACGCGCCGTTCAGCCGTCCCCAGAACAACCACTCTACTGACAAAATCGCTGAACTAATCTACTGACAGAATCGCTGAACTACTACAACGACCACGTCGCGGCAGACAGCGCGAGCAAGCCCTCCTCAACCCGCAGCGCCTTCGGTTTCGGCGTGAGTGTCGGTTCGGCGACAGGCGCCGCTGCGCAGGGCAACGCCAGTACGAGCACCAGCAATCGCGGTATCATGGGCCAGACCTCCATCTTCAGAACCGAAGCACGGCGTCGTGGGGATAGAAGCTCGACCGAAAAGCCCGTCCTCAAGGGAATGTCATTCTGAGAGCGTCCGCTCCCGCAGGGAGCAGCTCGAAGAATCTCTGGACATCCAGCGAGGTTCTTCGCCCAAGCGGCACAAGCTCGAGCTTGCGCCGCCCGGACTTGTGACGCCGGCGGTCCGGAATGACCTGAGCCGGGCCGGCCGGGCTTCTCGGCCGGACTTGCGGTCTCTTTCCTGCGGTTAGCCGCCGAGGCGGCGAGGACCTCCCGCAAGGTCTTCGCACCCGCGGCGCGGAATAGGCCCGCTATACCGTCGTTCAAAGGTCGCGCCGGACAGGAGATCCGCAATGCATAGCACGTACGTGCCGATATCCATCCTCATCTGCTCGCTTTTGGGCATGGCCGGATGTCTCGGCCAACCGGGAGGCAACATGACGGTTCAGGGAGAGAGTCTCGTCCTCGCAAAGACCCAACCGGCGAACCTGTGTTTCGACCAGATCGTGCCGGGAAGCCTGACGTTGCGCAGTACCTACGTGGCCGACAGGGAAGGCTCTGTGGTGTATGAGGAGGGCCAAGACTACGTGGTGGACTACGCGGCCGGCACCATCGCCCGCACCGAGGGATCTCGCATTCCCGACTACTCCACCAACTGCCTCTACGGGCAAAAGGACTTCGACCACACCAAGTTCGCCGGGTTTTCGAACCACGCCTGGTTCGTCTGGGCGGACTATGAGACCAATAACGGCAAGCCCTGGGCCAAGCCCAACGAGCAGACGGAAAAGCT
Organism: uncultured Armatimonadia bacterium; assembly: GCA_964423635.1. Taxonomy (GTDB): domain Bacteria; phylum Armatimonadota; class Zipacnadia; order Zipacnadales; family JABUFB01; genus CAYRFY01. The sequence continues at coordinate 13,305 of CAYRFY010000053.1, forward strand.
GGCCGCGGTACGGGAGAAACTCGAGGCCGGCGGCCCCTTCCAGGTTGTCTCGTATGGCGACAGTATCGCCGCCGGCGGCGAGGCCTCCGAGGTGCGGTTCCGGTTCCAAAACCGCTTCGGCGCCTACCTGCAGGCCAGGTTCCCCAAGGCGCAGATCGAGGTCGTGGATGCCTCCATCTCCGGCTATTCCACCCGCCAGGGCATCGACTGGTTCGATGACCCCAAGTACATGGGCAAGGTGGACAGCCCCGATCTGGTGCTGGTGGGCTTCGGCATGAACGACCACAACATCGGCGGCCCGGAGCCCGAGGCCTACAGGGATAACATGGTGCAGATCGTCAACATGGTCCGGGAGAAGAAGGGCGCCGACGTCATCCTGTTTTCCGCCTTCCCGCCCCACCATGACTGGCACTACGGCAGCCACCGCATGGGCCTCTTCTCCGAGGCCGTCAAGGAAGCGGCCGCCGCGGCCAACTGCGCGTACGCCGACGTCTACGGCACCTGGGACATGGTGCTGCAGCGCAAGGACCAGTCCTCCTTGCTGGGCAATAACATCAACCACCCCAACGACTTCGGCCATTTCTTGTATGAGCAGGCCTTCGAGGCGATGGTGTTCTGAGGCGATGGTGTTGTGAGGGGTGGGCGCCCACCCAACGGCAACGGCGCCTCACCCCCCCAGCCCCCTCTCCCTTACTCCGCGATACGACCGCGGAGACGGGAGGAGGGGGAGTACGGCAAACGACCATTGCGCCGCGCCTCGTCCGCCATGCAAGGAGGAGGCGAGGGACAGACCGCGGAGGCCCGTCGGAAGACTCGACCGCTCTGTGCTTCGCTCGGGAGGCTTTTTGCGTGTCCACCCTCGGTATGGTCCACACCGTCCACCGCGTGATCCCCTCCCTGGCCGCTTTGGCCCGGGAGCTGCTGCCGGATGTGGCGCAGCTTCACTATCTGGACGAGTCCGTCCTGCAGGACGCCATCGCCCAGGACGGGCTCTCGCCCGACATCTACCGGCGGGTCGGGCAGCTCGTCATGCTGGCGGCGGAGCGGTCCGACGTGGTTCTCGTCACCTGCTCCTCGATCGGCCCCTGCGCCGAGATCGCGGCTCAGATGACGCGGGTGCCCGTTCTGAGGATCGATGAACCCATGGCGAGACAGGCCACCGTGTGCGGCGATCGCGTCGGGGTCATCGCCACTCTGGGCTCCACACTGGAGCCCACCGCGCACATCGTCGAACGCTGCGCGCAGGAGGCGGGCAGGCAGGTCAGCGTCCAGCGTGTCCTGTGCCCGGGCGCTTTCGAGGCCGCCGCGGAGGGCCGCCAGGAGGAGCACGACCGCATCGTCCTGGCGGGATTGCAGCAACTCCTGGACCAGGGCGTCTCCGCCATCGTCCTGGCCCAGGCCTCCATGGCCCGAGTCGCCGACCTCCTGCCGCAGCCCACCGCGACACCGATACTCTCCAGTCCCAGGAGCGGGATCGCCCGGGCCGGCGAGGTCCTGCATCGCTTGCGGCTGTACACCGACTAGAAGCCAGGCCGAGAAGTCCACATTCGCATGGGAGTGTCATTCCGAGAGCGCCCGCTCCCGGTAAGAGCAGCTCGAGGAATCCCCTGGCATTCTCGGTCTGAGGCGAAGCTTCGCCAGCGCACCCAAGGAGTCTATGCTCGTGCCCGGCTTCGTCACCATTGCCGATGACTTCACCGGCGCCGCCGATCAGGCCGGCATGCTGGCCCGGGCGGGTGTCCGCTCGGTACTGGTGCTGGACGAGACCTTCGCCCCCGGAGATGACTGGGATGCGGTGACCTTCGCCTCCCGCCTGCGCTCGCTGCCGGTTCAGGAGGCCCGCCGGTGTGCCCAGAGGCTGTTTTCCCGCGCCGACGACCTGGCCTCACTCATGGTCCAGTACAAGTTCTGCTCCACCTTCGACTCCACCCCGGAGGGCAACATCGGGCCGTGTCTCGATGTGGCCTGCGAGGCGCTCTCCCAGGTGGGCGGCGTCGTGGTGCCGGCCTTGCCCGTGAACGGGCGCACCACCTACATGGGCAACCACTTCGTCCTCGGCGTCCCGCTGAGCGAGTCGCCCATGGCGGCCCATCCGCTGAACCCGATGACCGACTCCAATCTGGTGCGCTGGCTGGGCCGGCAGACCCCACGCCGGATCGGTCTGGTGCCGTACGAGACCGTGGAGCAGGGCCCGGCCGCCATCCGCGGCATGCTCGAGGACCTCTGGGGCAGCGATGTGGCCTACATCGTGATCGACTGTTTGTCCCAGGGGCACGTACACCACATCGCCCGGGCGGTGGCCGACCTGTCCTTCATCTCCGGCTCCTCGGCGCTGGCCATGGAGCTCCCCGGCATCTGGGGCGAGGAAGGTGTGCTTGCCCTGCAGCCAGGCAGGGAGCGCGAGCCCGCCGGCGGCTCAGCGGGGGAGCGCGTGGCGGCGCTTTCCGGCAGTTGTGCCGCGCAGACGCTGCGGCAGATCGAGAAGGCCCGAGGCTACACAATGATCCGGCTGGATGTCCGGGCTCTCCTGGACCACGGCGCCCCGCGGGTGGTCGAGGACCTCGCGGCCCGGATGGCGGCTTCGCTTGAGGGCGGCGAGCGTCCGCTGGTGGTCGCCGGCCGGTCGACAGAAGAGCGCGAGCAGACCCGGGACGAGGCTCAGAAAGCCGGACTCAGCCCCCGTGACCTGGGCTTACAGATCGAGGAGCTCATGGGACGGCTGGCCAGGATGGCGGTAGAGCAAATGGGGGTCACGCGGCTGCTGGTGGCCGGGGGGGAGACATCCGGGGCGGTCTGTCAGGCCCTGGGCCTGCGCGCCCTGGAAATCGTGGCGGAGATCGATCCCGGCGTGCCGCTGTGTCGCTCACTGCCGGACGGAAACCTCACCCTGGCACTCAAGGGCGGCAACTTCGGGGCCGACGACTTCTTTCGCGCGGGGTCACGTCTGTGATGTCACCCCAGACGCACGGAGGCAGACAATGGTCATCGCCACGCAGATCTACGTCTTCACCAGACTGCCGGACCTGACCGCCCGGATGCCGGGGATCCTGCTCAGTCTCGCCGAAGCCGGCTACGAGGGCATCGAGGGCATGATCGGGCACCCGCCCGAGGGCCCCGAGCCCTTGGCCGCGGCGGGCCTCAAGTGCCTCGCAACCCACTGCGGCACGGCACGGCTCTCCGCCCGCGAGGACGTCCTATCGGCATGCCGCACGATGGGCACCGGGGCCATCTGCAACTCGGGTCTGCCGCAGGCGGACCGGCGCAGCGCGGAGGACTACGCCGCCGGCATCGCGGCCATCAATGCCCTGGCCGCGGAGTACAGCCGGGACGGAGTGACCCTGCATTATCACAATCACGACTTCGAGTTCGAGGCCGTCGATGGCCGGAAAACCGGGATGGACCTGCTCCTGGAGGGCCTCGACTTCTCACAGATGAAGCTGTGCCTCGACCTGGGCTGGGCGCACGTGGCCGGTGCCGACGCCGTCGCCCTGCTGCGGGACCATGCGGACAAGATCGGATTCGTGCACCTCAGAGACTTCTCCGGCCGCGCTTCGCGGCCACTGGGGCAGGGCGAGATCGACCTGGCGCCCCAGATCGAGGCCATCCGCGGGCTGCCCAACCTGCAGGCGCTCGTGGTGGAGCAGGACCCGGATACTGAAGACCCCCTGGGTGACACGGTCGCCGGTCGGCGCTATCTGCGGGAGAGGTTCGGGCTGTGAGGGACAGGTCCGGCGACCACCACCTCGCCGTTGCCTTCCCGCCGTTGCCACCGCCGTCACCACCGCCGTCCTCCCGCTTTGACAGTGCCGAACCGGAGCATGTATAATCCCCGCCACTGCAGGGGATTTCCCGCCGTTTCAGGTGTCATGTGGCCAACTACGCCGATCGTCTCTCCGCCGCGATCAAGGCCAAGAGCAGCCGGGTCTGTGTGGGGCTGGATCCGCGAGTGGACGGCTTGCCCCCGCCACTTGGTGAGATGGCCCACAGCGGCCCCGAAGGCGCGGCCGAGGCCTGCCGCATCTTCTGCTGCGAGATAGCCGATGCAGTCGCCGATTGCGCCGCCGCAGTCAAACCCCAGGCGGCGTTTTTTGAGGCCCTCGGCCCCGCGGGCTATCAGGCCCTGTGGGACGTGATGGCCCATGCCGGGTCACTGGGACTGCTGGTTATCCTCGACGCCAAGCGATCTGATATCGGCTCCACGGCCGAGGCGTACGCCCGGGCCTATTTCGCTCCGCCCACCGGAGTGCCGCCGGTGGATGCACTCACGATCAATGGCTACCTGGGCTCCGACGGGATCCGCCCCTTCGTACAGGCGGCGGAGAAGGTCGCAGGCGGCATCTATGTGTTGGCCAAGACCTCCAACCCCTCCTCCGGTGAACTCCAGGACCTGACGCTGGATAGCTCCGCGCACGGTGTCGCGGTGTACCGGCGGATGGCCGAGCTCATCGCACACTGGGGATCGGCCGGCGTCGGGGAGAGTGGCTATTCGGCGGTGGGAGCCGTGGTCGGAGCCACATACCCGGAGCAATTGGCGGAGCTCAGAGCCGCCGTACCGACGGTTCCTTTCCTCGTCCCCGGATACGGCGCCCAGGGCGCGGGCGCCGGGCAAGTGGCCGGGGCTTTTGACGAAGACGGGCTCGGGGCGGTTGTGAATTCCTCCAGGGGAATCATCCTGGCGTACCGAAATGAGCCCTATGCGTCGCAGTACGGGCCCGCCGGGTATGCCGCGGCGGCGGCGGCGGCCACGGCCGACATGGCCGCGGCCATCAACCGGGCCATCGGCATCTAGCGGCCGCACCCAGGCCGTTGGCGACCCTCCCGCCCTGCGGGATCGGGCTTTCCACTCAGATTATGCAGGTTCCGGGCAGCCGCCGATTCACGTCACCTCACCCCCCCGGCCCCCCTCTCCCTTACTCCGCCAAACGGCTGGCGGAGACGGGAGGAGGGGGGAGAACGGCAGTACTTCGACCGTTCCCGACGCGGGAATGGCGAAATGTGGACTCAGTGCGTTCATGCATAATCTGAGTTTCCAGCCCGACTCGGCGATCCCGCAGGGCGGGATCGCCGCCCGGCCGTGGCACCGACCGGGGGCGAACCTCCGCGCGGTGCTCGTCGGTTTGAGGCGGAGCTTTGCCGGAGGTCCGGCCGAGAAGCGCGACGCCGGCGAACGGCCAAGCTGAGCCCCGTAACCTGCTTCAAGAAGTGTCCGCACGTGCACCCGCACGTGCGCCTGGCGCATCACGCCGATAGGAGGGCTTGGGCTTGTCACTGGCAGGCAGCAGTCTCATCTCACTGCGCGACCTTTCCAAGGCCGATATCATCCGCATCCTGGACACCGCCGACGACATGGCCAAGTCCGTGGGCTTCGATGACCCGGGCGATCGCGCGGCGGCACGGCCGATGGATCGGATCATGGCCGCCCTGTTCTTCGAACCCAGTACCCGCACGCGCCTGTCCTTCGAGTCGGCCATGCTGCGCCTGGGCGGTCAGGTGATCGGCTTCGCCGACGCCTCGGCCAGCTCCACGCGCAAGGGCGAAAGCCTCGCCGACACCATCCGCATGGCCGGTGCCTACTGCGACATCATCGTGATCCGCCACCCGGCCGCCGGAGCGGCCAAGGTGGCCGCCGACTATGCCACCGTCCCCGTCATCAACGGCGGCGACGGGCCCCACGAGCACCCGACCCAGACGCTCACCGACCTGTTCTGTATCCGCCGCAACAAGGGCACGCTGGAGGGGCTCACCGTCGGCCTGTGCGGAGACCTCAAGTACGGCCGCACCGTGCATTCCCTGGCTCCGGTCATGGCACGCTTCGGCTCTCAGATCCTCTGCATCTCCCCCGAGGAGCTCAATATGCCCCCGGAGGTCCTGGACGAGGTGGAGGCCATCAGCGGGGAGCGGCCGCTGGAGGTGGCCACTTTCGAGCAGGCCATCGCAAAGCTGGATGTGCTGTACATGACCCGCGTGCAGGCCGAGAGATTCGACGACCCCGCCGGCTACGAGAAGGTGAAGGGGAGCCACATCCTCACCCCGGAGGTCATGGCACAGGCCGGCGAAAAGACCATCGTCCTGCACCCGCTGCCGCGCGTGGACGAGATCACCCCCGCGGTGGACGAGGACCCCAGAGCCAAGTATTTCGAGCAGGCCGCGGGCGGCGTGCCGGTACGCATGGCCCTGATCTCGCACCTGCTGGGGGCCGAGCAGACCCCCGAGCGCAAGGGCTCGTTCCACCTGGGCGGCAAGACGCCCGTCGCCGCGGAGCCCGAGGAGGAGCCCGGCACCCCGGAGCCCATCGCGGCTCCGGGCAGTAGGTGCCCCAACGCCAAGTGCATCACGCAGACCGAGAGCTCTCTTCAGATGAAGGTACTCGACAGGGGCGGTCAGCGCCGCTGCTACTACTGCGAGCAGCCATTGTAGGCCGACCGGCCCTTACCGCGTCAAAGCAGGGCGCCGGTGTCCTGTAGGGCGCGGACCTGTGCCGCGCCAGGGTGGGGCGCCGGTGTCCTGTAGGGCGCGGACCTGTGCCGCGCCAGGGTGGGGCTTCAAAACCGGCGGGGTACAGGCCCCCGCCCTACAAGGGCACACGACGGACGGCGGCGGGCTGGAAACTCAGATCATGCAGGTTCCGGGCAGGCGCCGATTCACGTCACCTCACCCCCCCA
>CAYRFY010000054.1:0-551 GCA_964423635.1 uncultured Armatimonadia bacterium
GACGCTCTCAGAATGACACTCTTGGCGAAGGCGGGCTTTTCGGCCGCGCTTCTGGGCTAGCTCAATCCTGACGAGACGGGTCCGCGCGGGACCCGTCTCGTCGTGCCGTTCTTGGCCCGGGCTAACGATGTGCAACAACTTGCCGTCCGCGGCGCCTTGGCCCCCGGATTGCAGACTGGTGTCCAGGATTGCATCGATCGACAGCCCCGCGCGCCGGGCATCCGGTCGGGCGAAGGTCCGCCGATTGGATCACAAAGCGCGGCGGATGCGGACACCTGCCGACCGACGCCGAGACACATGCCGCGGCCCTGCCGGCAGGCCGGACAAAGGAGCACCGAGATGAGCGAAGCCGACGTCCAGATGGGGACCGAGTGGCTGCCCAACCAGAACGATACAGCGTCTAGACGCGCCCCGACCGGCGGGACTCAGAAGTTCGTGACCTTCTTCCTCGTCGACGAGGAGTACGGGCTGGAGATTCTCAAGGTGCACGAGATCATCGGGATGATGAACATCACCCGAGTGCCCCGCACTCCGGACTGTGTGCGGGGCGT
>CAYRFY010000054.1:604-10813 GCA_964423635.1 uncultured Armatimonadia bacterium
ACCGAGGACACCGAGCAGACCTGCATCATCGTGGTGCAGTCCAACGGCCTGCAGGTTGGCGTTGTCGTCGACAGGGTCTCGGAGGTGTTGGACATCAACAGCGACGACATCGAGGAGACCCCGTCCTTCGGCCAGGGCATCAACACCGACTACATCCTGGGCATCGGCCGCGCCGAGGGCTCGGTCAAACTGCTCCTGGACATCGACAAGGTCCTGGGCACCCAGAGCTTCGCCGCCGGCAGCGCCTCCGGCGACGCTCTGTCGACCGAGGTCGCCAACACCATCTTCTCGCAGGTGAAGGCCGCCTAATCCGGGCGCAACCGCCATGTTCGACCGGGCGCCCCTGACCCAGAGAGCCGGGGCGCCCGTCTGCTTTGCCTGCCCACATGGACATCCGACCGCGCAAATCGAGCGCGCACGGCGTCTCGTCGTGGGCACCAACCGCAGACAAGGACCGGCCGGCGAGCTATCGGCCCCATCGCTGCCCCCGGCTTGCCCGCCTGCCTTTGCCCCTTGGCACATCCGCCGACTTGCGGTATCATCCGCGGTGCGTTCCCAGCGGGTATTCGGCAGCTCGCCAACAGGTGAGACATCCTCGCAATCATGACAGCACCATCCGCACCGCCAACAACCCCGGCCGCCTCCTCCGCGCTCCTAGAGCTCGTGCCTATCTTCGATGATCTGGCCGATGACTACGCCCGAGCCTGGGGGCTCTGCTGCCTACTCACGGACACGGCCGGACGCGTGACGGCCCACCGGGGCGACTGCGGCCACGACTGCAGCCACGAGGCGGAGTGCTCGTCGGAGCGGAAGCGAGCGATTCGGGAGACGCTCCGCTGGGGTGAGCCCACAATGCTGCTGTGCCCGCACGGCATGATCCTGTGGGCCGTTCCCGTGATGCACAACGCTCTGCTGGTGGGAGGGCTGATCTCCATGGCCCCCGATCCCAGCATCGCGGTGCAGGAACCCGTATTGGCACCGGGGCAGATCCGGCAGGCGGCCCTGGACCTGCTGGCCAAGGCCGAGGACGCCAACCTGACCAATGGAGCGCTCCTGGAACTCCGGCGCGCCGCCGCCAGGCGCGAGTCCCAGCGGGCCGAGGCCATCCACGCCCTCAAGGACCGCGGATACCACTCCCTGCGGGATGTGTACATCGTCGAGGAGCCGGCGCTGATCTCAGCCATCAAGCGGGGCGACCGCCCGGCGGCCCGGGAGATCATCAACCGCGTCCTGGTGGGTGTGTACTTCCTCGGGCGCGAACGGCCGGAGCTGCTGAAGAGTCTGGTGCTCGAGCTGGTGGTGATGATGTCTCGCAGCGCGGTGGAGGCCGGCGGCGACCCGGGCACGCTGCTGGGAGCGAACTACTCCTCCTTCGCCACCCTGGCCCGCATCGAGGGCGAGGAGGAGCTGTGCGCCTGGCTGGTAGAGATGCTCGAGCGCATCATGGACGCCATCCACACCCACCACGGCTACCCCATCAGCGTCATGGTGGGAGCCGCCGTGCAGCACATGGAGCAACACCTGGGCGAAGACCTAAGCCGTGATGACGTGGCCAGGATCGCCTGCCTGTCCCCGGCCCACTTCAGCCGCGTTGTGAAACAGACTTTCGGCCAGTCGTTCACCGACCTGCTCACCCAGATGCGCGTCGACCGCGCCAGGGAGATGCTGGTGCTCAGCGAGCACAGCATCATCCGCATCGCCCTGGAATGCGGCTTCAGCGACCAGAGCTACTTCACCAAGGTGTTCAAGAAGCTCACCGGCCAGACGCCCGGCGAGTACCGGCGCGCGCGACAGGCCACCGGATAGTCCCCCGGACGACGCCCCCCCGGCCGGACCGGACCCTGAACCAGGGCCCGTACCGGCACCCTCAGTACCCCCTCAATTGCCTGGACCCGGCGCACCAGAATACCACCGCGCACGAGCCTACCAGACGATGGTTCGCGGTTACCACAACTCGCGCACCAGATCACCATTGCGCGGCGGCGCAAAGCGGTAGACTCACCATACAGGATTTGCCCGGCCGTCATCTACCGCGACGGCCCTACCTGCCAACGGCCGCAGCGCCACATCGCACTACGAGCCGACTTGCCTTGGTATTGGAGCTTTCCCGCGATGGAACGCAGTATCAGCCTGCAGTTGGCCGCAGAAGGTGCCTCTGTCCCCATTGCCACAGACCTGATCCTCCGAGAGAAAGCCGACCCCGACGCCGTGCTGCTGGATGGTCCTGCACTGGGCGAGGTGTTCGCACAGGCCGCCCGGCGGTACCGCACCCCGCTGGCCCTGCCGGTGATGGACCTGGAGCTGGAGAAGCAGTACCTGCTCAAGCTGCTTTCAGTACCGGTCGAGCAAAGACCCGCCTACCACTTCGGGAACTGCCCCGGCATGGGTGCTCTGGACACCCTCAGGGCGCGCGTGAATGACCCGCTCACGCCACGAATGCAGGCCATGGTCGACGCCATCGCCCACCTTGCCGCGAGCACGGAGCTGATTCCGGTGGGGATGTGCATCGGGCCGTTCTCGCTGATGACCAAGCTGCTGCGAGACCCGATCCTGCCCATCGCGCTGGCGGCGAGCGGGGTGACCGCCGACGAGGATCCGCAGATCCGGCTTGTGGAGGAGTGCCTGGAGCTGGCAACCCGGACCATCCTGCGCTACGCAGATGCCCAGATCAAGGCCGGAGCGCGTCTGCTGTTCGTGGCCGAGCCCGCGGCTAACGCCGTGTACCTCTCGCCACGCATGATCGAGGCCGGCTCGGACATCTTCGACCGCTATGTGATGCGCCCCAACATGCGCCTGCGCTCGCTGCTGGCGGCCTGGGATGTGGGGTTGGCCTTCCACTGCTGCGGCGAGCTAACCGACCACATGGTGGCCAGATTCGCCACGCTGGAGCCGGAGATGCTGAGTCTGGGCAGCTCGCGGAACCTGTGGGAGGACGCCGCCATCGTCCCGGACCACATCGTGCTGTACGGCAATTTGCCCTCGAAGCGGTTCTACTCCGACAGCGAGCTAAGCTGCCGGCAGGTAGCCGCGGCGGCCATTGAGCTCCGGGAGAACATGCGGAGCAGCGGCCACCCGTTCATCCTGGGCACCGAGTGTGACGTGCTCAGCGTGCCGGACCGGCACGAGACGATCGCGGCCAAGGTGGAGGCGCTGGCAGGCGTAGCGGTGGGGGCCTGACCACCACGCCGATTGAGGTTTTGCTCTCACGAGCACCCGCAGACCCCTGCGCGGCACCGCAGGGGGCTGCGGGCTATTGTGAAGGCGTGCCGGAGTCCCGGCCTCGGGCTCCGCTGTGTAGGACCCGGTCCGAAGCGTCCGCGGCGGCACCGATCACGGCCCACACATCGGCCCCGAACGCGAAGAACAGGAGCCCAGGCGCCGCTCCTGAGGACATGCGCGGCGACGGCGACGAAGAGCGGCAAGACTGCACGGCGGCCACCCAGTAGTCCCCGGAGAACAGGGGGAACGTAATGCGGGCCCGGCCCGAGCTTGCTGCGCCGCGCCGTGGTTGATATAGTGACGAGGCCCTTGACAGCTCGAGCGTGAGGCCCGGACACGACTGGCGATCCCACGGTGAGGGAGCCGCATGGCAGACCTGAACACCCCGCACGCCTTCTCCCCCGACCGACCCAGGCGTTCTTACATGATGGACGTCGATCCCGCAGACGCGATCGAGGTGCCCGACCTGGGCCCGCTGCTCGCCGGATTGGATGCCGTCGAGCCGTTAGGGCGCATCGGCGTCGAGGACTGGGAGCCGGTGCCGGCCGATGACCGCCGAATACGAGCGGGAACGGTGCTTCAGAGCTTCCTGATGGTCAGCGGTGGAATCAACCCGGTAGGACGGACGCCGTGCCGGGAGGAGCATCTCATCGTGGTGGAGCCACTCGGCGAGGGTGACGGTGATCCCGTGGCCGTCTGCCCGATCGTCTCCTGGAAGGACTTCTCGCGGTATCGCAGGGAGCTGCAGGGCGAGGAGGCCCTTCATCGGGCCCGGCAAGGCGGGCACCCGGGACTGCTCCCGGCTCTCTTCCCCTGCGCCGGGTACGACACCGAGCCCAATGCCTTCGTCTGGACGAGCGTGCGCCGGGCCACACTGAGCAAGTACGTCCTCTTTGCGCTGGGCACGCCGTCGACTCCCATACGCCTGAGCGAGCCGCTGGTGCCGGGGCTACAGGCGGCCGTGCTGCGGGCGGCGGACAAGACCTGAGCCGAGCCGGGACCGCAGTGTGGCGAAGGACAAGAGCTTATCCTGCGCGAACACCGTTTCGCGCCGCACTGTCGTTCCGCACATCCATCATCTCAGCAGATCGGTAGGGAGCCTGCTTCAGATGAGCCGTCAAGACCGGCCGTACGAGACCTTCCTGTGGGTAGAGCTGATCGGATTCGACAATGAACTTGCGGACTTCGGTGTGGAGGCGTACCTCGACAATTGCGGCTTCACGCCCGACGCCGTCTCTTTGTTTGTGTACAATCCGGAGCTGATCCACACCCATGACGGGACCATCGACGGCCGCCTGCTGCCCTTCGACTGCTGCTCCTATGGCGGCCATCCCAGTAGCTACGAGCGAGACCGGCAGGACTGGACGCAGGAGCAGCTCAAAGGGCTCATCCAGAGGCTGCAGAATCACGGGGTGGCGGTGTTTCTGTGTGTCTTCGACTCGTTTCGCTCCGACCCGTGGCTCGGCGGCCATCCGGAGGTGCTCAACGTCACCAGCGAGGGCGTCCGCGCCGGGTCGGTCTCGCTGTTTGCGCACCTGGCGGACGGAACGCTGTATGAGGACTTCTATGCCCGCCAACTGGCGGCCGTCCTGCGTGACTACGGCCTGGACGGCTACCACCAGGGCGACGGCTACAGTCATCCACGCTTTCCCCTGTACGCGGCGGATTACTCCGCCGACGTGACCGCACAGTTCGAGGCCCACAGCGGGCTGAGCCTGCCCGAAGGGACGGGCTCGGAATGCGGCGACGAACCCGACACCGTCAAGAGCCGCGCCGCCTGGATCTGGCGCCACGCCCGGGCTCAGTGGATCGCCTTCAACAGCGACCGTATGGTGCAGTTCTGCGAGAAGGTCTTCGCCGCGGTGCACGGTCAGGACAAGCGGGTGATTCTCAATAGCGCCCTGACTCGCGACCCGTTCCAGGCCATCTACCGGCACGGAGTGGACTATCAGCGCATCGCCGCCGCAGGGGCGGACGGGTTCTTCGTGGAGACCGTGGCTCCGGGGGTGATCATCGGCGGGGAGAGTGGCCACGAGGCCAATCCGCACCACGACTTCCAGGCCATGCTCCTGCTCATCGCCGCCGCCGTGCCGCAGCACAAGCTGTACTGCCTGCAGAACGCCCACGATGTCCACGAGCAGTGGGACGTGTTGCTCCACGGGCCGACGCTGCTGGAGCGCGAGATCTACTGCGAGACCAGCCTGTTCCATCGCGAGGCGGACGGCACGCTGCGCAGGTGTGTGAGCGGGCCCCTGGTCTGCCTGTCCGACGGCATCCGGCATCATGAGTGGGAATGGCTGAGAAGCTGGTGGGATCTGGGCTACGGGACGCAGCCCGAGGGGATCGTGGGCGCCACCGTGGTGTGGTCGGATCGGGCACACGCCGGCCAACTTGCCGACTATCTGCAGACCCGGCGCTTCAGCACCCACAAGCTGCTGTACGAGCTGATGTCCCGCGATGCGCCGCTGCACTCGGTGGTGAGGGTGCAAGACATCGCCGGCGCCCGGGGGCCGCTGCTGGTGCCTAACCCGCACCTCTTCCCGCGCGAGGAGTTGGAGAGCATTCTGGGCTATGAGGACGGCCCGGTGATCCTCATCGGCGGCCTGCCGGATTGGCTCCCGGAGCCGGCCGTGGGCTTCTCGGACTGCCACGCGCCGGACGCCCTGGCCTGCGCCGTGTTTGGGGATGCACCGGCCTTCGCTGTGGACATCTCCGATGAGCCCGAGGAGTTCCCGGCCGACCCGATGGACCTGCCGGAGCCGCCTTTCTACTTCCGGGAGCTGTACTTCCGCAAGGTCTCCGAGAGCTTCCTGAGGGCCTGCTCCGAGCTGCTCTGCCGGGAGGCCGAAGCGCCGGCGATCAACCAGCGCGGGGACGTGGTCACCGTCCGCGCCCTGCGCATGGACCCGGGGCGGCTCAGACTGCTGGTGGGCAATGACAGCCATTACTACGCCATCACGGAGCTTGACCTGGGACGGCCGGTGAAGAGTGCCCGCGTGGCCACGGTCTTTCCGGGCACGAACCCACCGGTGGTGGACACACGGATCTGCAACCTCCGCGTCCCGCGCCACGGCATGGTCGTTTTGGATGTGGAGATGGAGGGGTAGTGGCGGGGTCGCTGACGTTGCCTTGTGAATGGGCCGAGTGTGCAGCCGATGCGACGCTTCCGTCGCTGCACACCCGGCCCGGACGTCTTGGTGCCGCTCGTTTCTGCGGTGCGAGCCAATGCCTCAGGGACCCGTTTCGTGCTACTTCTCTGAGAACATCGCCTGGATCGTGGCCACGCCCTCGTCGACGATGACCTGGCCGCCCCGGGGCGACACCTTGCAGCTCGGGGGCACGGCGCCATAGCTGCAGCCCGCGGCCGCCCTCTCGGTGGGCAGGTAGCTCCCGCCGCCCACGAGCTGCACGACGAAGGTCTGCACCGCGGCGCTGCGACCCTTGATGCGGTCGCCGAAGTCCAGATAGTATTCGAAGGGTGCGGTGACGAAGGCGATGTCGCCCAGGCGCACCACGTGCGACTCGATGGGCACGGAGGGGAGCGGCTCGTTGTAGCGGTCGATGGCCCGCTGGCACCATCCCAGGCGCGAGCGCAGAGAGCTGTAGGTGCCGTCCAGGCCGTTGGTATGTCCGAGGGCCTCGATCTGCGCCTTGGTCTGAGCCACCTCCTCCTGCAAGGTGGCGTACTCCGCCTCGGTGACATCCCAGTGAGGCAGATCCAGGTGCAAGAGCTCGTGCTTGAGCACCACCGCCTCCCGGATGTCCTTCTTCGCCGCCGGCTCGGCGTCACCCACCGCATCGGCGATGCGCCGGGCGATGTCCTTGCGCAGCCCGGCATTGCTGCGACTGCTCAGACCGTCGCCGTACTTCAGGCGCATCATGCGGTCCTCCGCACGCTTGTCCACCTGACGGTGCGGTGTCTGGTCCCCGGCGGCGGAGCACTGAGCCAACACGAAGACGTCCTCCCCATGGCGCCTGCGGATCTCCTCCCGCGTGTCGTGCCAGTAGTCCGCCGAGACGTAGTCCTGTCCCCCCTCATTGGCCTGCGACGGGCTGGCCACGTTCACCACCATGCCGGTGAGCCGCTTGTCACCATCGTAGGTGAACAGCAGACTGACTCCGTGGTCGACATGGCCCTCGATGTGCGAGAAGTCCGGTTCCGCGGTGCTGCCGTACATCACGGCGCGGTCGTCGAAGTAGCGCACCCGGCGGTTCTCGCCCACCACGGCGTAGGAATACCCCCAGGCGAGGTGGCCCGGACTGCGCTTGTCCCAGGCCTCGCAGACGGCATCGACCAGGGCGTCCACCAGAAAGTCGCCGTACTCCCGGGCGGGCATGTAGTCGGGGTACTTCTCCAGGATTTCCGCCAGGTACTCTTCGTCCTTCTGCAGGCCCACGGCGGAACCGGCGAAGGGCGCCGTGTGTGTGTGCGTTGCCCCGGCGATCAGGCAGTCGGGGTCAAACTCGGGCAGACGCTGTCGCAGTCTCTGGCGCGCCCCGTCAAGGACGCTGTCGTCCACGCCACAGGTGTCGATGGAGGCCATCACGACGGTCTGCGGGCCGCTTTGCACGGCAAGGACGGTGAGGGTCAGCGGGTCGCGCACCTCGGTGGCGATGCGCAGGTTCCAAAGGCCGCGCAGGGACACCGGCCTGGAGGGGGTGATATCCCGGCCGGCCCAGCCGATCAGCGGTGCATCTGAGGCGACACTTTCGGGTTGGTTCGTGGGCATGACAGATCGTCCTTTTTGTAGTAGTGGGTCGAGGCAACAGGGCATGCTTCGCTCCACGGAGGAAGGAGACCTGCCTGGAGGGGACGCCAAGGCCGGATGTTCGTTGGGGAACCGTGCTTTCGGGGCCGCCGGCCTTCTCCGCAGCCAACCGAACCGGGTCGGGAGCGTTCTCGTCCTCGAAACAGGCAGAACCGTAGGGGTAACGGCGGTGTTGAATAGCTCTGTGAAGTAGCGGGCCGGCCGCCCATCAACGTCCGCTCCGCCGGGAGTACGCAACCCGACCCTGCAGGTCGGGCGTTCCGGCAACCGCCGCGATGACTTCTCGAGGCGGTGGGAAGGGGGCCTGCGCGCTCTCCGGGCCGCGAAGGCACCGCCGTCGTACGGGCGGTCAGCAGGACGACCGCGCCCCGTCGCGTACCGTCGGTGGGCTGAGGCAGGACGCAGGGCAGGATTGTTCGCGCGCATTGCAGAACTACACGTTGCCTGATGAGGTAACTGAGTCGCGGCCCCACGCTGTGGCGTGCCTAAGACACTCGGAGCACTTGACCATGGATCACTTTGCCGTGCCGATCGCCACCTCCACAGCCTCCGCCCATGCATCGCGTTTCTCCGGGCCCGGGGGTGTGGCGGAGGTCCACCTGA
Source organism: uncultured Armatimonadia bacterium (assembly GCA_964423635.1). Taxonomy (GTDB): domain Bacteria; phylum Armatimonadota; class Zipacnadia; order Zipacnadales; family JABUFB01; genus CAYRFY01. The sequence goes on from CAYRFY010000054.1 coordinate 9,196, forward strand.
TCGTCCTCCCCACCGAGTACGGCGGCATCGAGCAGCAACTGGCGGCGGTGCATGAGGCGTACCGCGAAGCGCTGGCGCACCTGGGCATCGCCGTGCGCACCGCCATCCACAGGCGCTACTTTTGCAGCGATGTGGTGAACCAGCGGGCGGTGCTGGAGGCCCGGGCGCTGTCCAGCGCTTCGGGGGCCAACGAGCCCTGCGCTATCTCCTGGGTGGGCCAACCGCCGTCGCCGCCGGCGAAGGTGGCGTTGTGGGCGTACCACATCAGCGACCCGGCGGGGGAGCTGGACAAGAACCACGAAGGGACGTCGCTCACGCTGCGGCGCGGCGTTCTGGCCCACCACTGGACGACGGGTGTCATCTGCCCGGAGGCCAATACGTCCTACGATCAAACCCGGGGTATCCTGGCGCAGTACGAGACCTGCCTGAGCTCCTGGGGCTCGACGCTGGCAGACAACGTGATCCGCACGTGGTTTCTGGTGCAGAATGTCGATGCCAACTATCACGGGCTGGTGGTGGCCCGCCGGGAAGTCTTCGCCGAGCGGGGATTGACGCCCGAGACGCACTACATCGCCAGTACCGGCATCGAGGGCTACAACGCGGAGATCTCGGCGCGGGTGACGATGGACGCCTACGCAATCTCCGGCGTGCGCCCCGAGCAGGTCCGCTACCTGGCCGCCCTGGACCACCTCAGCCCCACCCACGTCTACGGTGTGACCTTCGAGCGCGGGGCCACGGTCTCGTACGAGGACCGCGATCACGTCTACATCTCCGGCACCGCAAGCATCGACAAGCACGGGGAGATCATGCACGTGGGCGATGTCTCCAGGCAGCTCGATCGGACGCTGGAGAACGTGGAAGCGCTGCTTTCCCAGGCCGGCGCCACCCTGGCGGACATGTGCTCTTTCATCGTGTATGTGCGCGACCCCAGCGACCACGCCATGGCGTGGGACAGAATGCGGAAAAGGTTCCCGGAGGCACCGGTGGTGGTGGTGGTTGCTCCGGTCTGCCGGCCGGGGTGGCTGATCGAGGTGGAGGGCACGGCCGTGGTGAGAGCGGACAATCCCGGGCTGCCGGGTTTCTAGAGGTCCGGCCGAAAAGCCGGGCCTGCTGTTGAGATGTCATCCTGAGCGTCCATCTCGCGCAGCGAGATGCACACTCAGGATGACATGGGCGCCCGCTGCGGCGCGGGATGCACGCCGCAACCGCAACTGTCCTTCTCAGGGCCATGGCGCCCGGAGGGCGCGGCCCGAGAAACCTCCCGGCCGCCAGATGCCGGGGCGCTCAGCTCTCTTTCAGCGCCCGCAATTGGCGCAGGAACACCTCCGGTATCCGCCCCTCCGGGTCGATGGGGACATCCCAACTGAGCACACCTTCGCACTCGTTGATCCTCCTGGTATACTGCACCACCTGCTCGTCGCTGAAACGCGGTGGGCCCTGCCCCCAGGTGGGCCCCAGATAGCTGAGCATGTGAAGCTGCGCCCCTTCCACCCACCGCCCGGTGCACTCCACCTTGTCGGGTTCATTGATCTCCCCGGCGGTGTAGTCTTCGCCGGGACAGTGCCGGATGATGGGATAGAGCACCCCCGGATTGAAGGCGACGATGGCGGCGGGGTTG
>CAYRFY010000054.1:10823-11163 GCA_964423635.1 uncultured Armatimonadia bacterium
GAAAACTGGTACGGGGCCGGTGTTGAAAATGGTTTCAAAGAAGAGGAATTGAGGGCTGCGGCGAAGGAGCAGAAGTTCGGCGGTTCCGGGTGCCGGTACATCTCATCGGCGAAGTAGCAGCCGTCCAGCCACCAGCCCCGCACCTTCTGGCCCCAGCGCAGCGACCATTCGCGGATCACGGCTTCCCACATCTGCTGGAACTCCTCGAGGCGATCCCCGGTGCGCACTTTCCAGCCGCCGGGCCAGCCGCCCTCGAAACCCCACTTCCACTTCAGTCGCTTCGCGGCCACGGCATCGGCGGCCGGGGCCCCGGAGGGCAGATAGACCAGCAGGGGGATAC
>CAYRFY010000054.1:11173-14290 GCA_964423635.1 uncultured Armatimonadia bacterium
CCCCGTTCGCCCAGGGCATCGGAGAGATCGCAAATCAGGTCGCGCTCCGAGCACTTGCCGGGCCTGATGCCCACGAGGTCATCGTACGTCGCATTGGGGGCGCAGTAATGCCCGGAGTTCTGGCCGATAGTGAAAAACACATACCCGGCCCCGACCGAAGCAACCTGTTGGGCATAGCCGGTGGCGTCGAACCCGTCCACTCGGCTGTTCCAGTCATCCGCCGACAGCTCGGCAGGCGCGAGGTAGTGATTGAACACGCCCCATCTGGCATCGCGGAACCAGTCGGTTGAAGCCATGGCCGGACTCCCTTTCCACATGCGATCTGGCCGGCGACGATCCGGGTCTGCAGTCGTGCCGGGACGGCTCAGTCCCGGGTGCGGCCGGGCGCCGCCGGCCCCCGGCCGCGAGTGCCGGCAGTGCGCGCCGGATCCGCACAGATTGGCCTGCATGCCCATCATCCATCCACGTCTGTTCCCGGCCGCACCTCGTTGAGTTGACAGTGCGGCTCAAGTCTGCAGGCGAAGTGACCATAGATAGAGTCGACCGACGACATACCCCGTTGCCGTGGCCGGCCCCCGCCGCATGCCTGGAGTCTGAGGCTCCTGTCGCTGTCTCGGCGTGACTTCGCTCGCCGGCGAGGCCCCCGTACAAAGCGCGCCGGTCTCGCCGCCCGGCGGCGGCTGGGGACCTACCGGTCCCGCCCGTCACACCCGACGAGGAGCTCTGCCCATGCGGATCTACACACCCCCCGATATCAAGGACGTCGCCTGGGAGGGGGTGCTGATACCGGCCACGGGCGCGGTGGATGACTGCGCCGCCGTCCCGCGCGTCACCGTGGCCGAGCCGGCCTGGTGGTCGGCGGAGGCCCTGATGGCGCATCTGGGTACGCAGGCCTGGAGCCCACCCAACCGCGAGTGGCGCTACGTCCTGGTGCGCCTGGGTTTCTCTCTTCAGCCGCTGAGGTCAGAGGGCGCTTTCGTCCGCCAGGCCGCTCTGACGGCCACCCTGACTCCCTACCACGCGGTACCCGAGGCCGCGCTGGTCAGAGACCTGTACCCTCACCGCCTCACCGACCGCGGGGCCCGGAAGTACGATCTGCACCTGGACAAGTGGCTGCGCTTCCAGAACACTACGCCCGAGGCCCCGGCCGAGGCCGCCGTGGGGATAGAATACATCAAGACCTATCCTGTTATCCAGGGCTATGGTGCCGGCAAGTGTAGCCCCTACTGGCGCTTCACCTACGACACCGGCCGCCCCCTGGTGGGCTGTCAGACCGTGTACATGCTGGTGGAAGCTCCTGAGAAGACCGGCGGCGTTCGGATCGACCTGCAACTGATGACAGAGGTCCAGACGGCCAAGACCCGGTTCTCCGTGTCCCTGCCGGGGCAGGCCCGGGCCCAGATACGCCGCGCAATCGACCGGCACTAGCCGCGGGCGTCCCGGCGCGTTCGCGCAGCCCATAGCGACCGTTGCGGCACCGGGGCCGGACTATGTGCGCCCGAAAAGACGCCACCGGCTCTACGAGCCGGTGGCGTCTGACAGATGGCTATCGATTGACTGGCCCCGGCTGGGTCTGCACTCCGGCTACCTTGGCCCGTGGTGTGCTTCCAGCCAACTGAACTGCACTAGTCCTCGGCCAGCGTCCACCAGTGAGGCGCAATGCCCGGGACGACGCTGCCGTTCCACGAGTGGTTCTGACCGTCGACCTTCATCCACTTCGCATGGCCGTCAACGAAGGTGCAGTTCCATCCATCGAAGTGGTTGTCCTGGTTGATGTAGCTGCCCGGGTCGGTGCAGTGCGCACGACTGTTGAGCCCCGCCTCGATGAACTGGATCGTTCCGGCGGGGTCCTTGACGCTGGAGTCGGCCACGCCCGTGACGGGGTTGACCAGCTCCGTGTTCGGCTCGTAGGAATGATCCGGGAAGCCCACGCAGGTATGCGTGGCATCATCGCTGGGGCACTTCCAAATCTGTCTGTTCTTGATGTATGGCTCGAGGATATCGACATACCAATAGTTGACGCCGCAATAGGGGCTCTGGTAGGGCCCGCGGGGAGCGGGCGCATCCAGTGTCTGATAGCGGTCCCTGACATGCCGCTCGTCGTAGTCGTTCTTGTACATGTGCGCCGCCAGCCCGATCTGCTTCAGGTTGCTCAGACAGCTCGTCTGCCGCGCCTTCTCCCGCGCCCTGGCGAATACGGGGAACAGGATCGCTGCCAGGATCGCGATGATGGCAATGACGACGAGCAACTCGATGAGGGTGAAGCCTCGACGTTGCATGAGATCGCCTCCGTTTGTGTCTGGACCGACATGTGTCTTCCTGTCGGCCTGCTCTTCTGTGCAATGCCGGCATACAGGTGCAGCGGTAGCCATCGTGAAGCCCACGGGCCTTCCGGGCAGAAGATCGAAGTGTCTCTGGCTCGATCTACTGCCCGCTTCTCTTGTTTCCTTCGCCATGGGCCGGGTCGGTCCTGCCCAAAAATGAGTGAATCATTAAAAAAACCTAATAACTCACTGCATCTCCCTGCCAGCCCGCTCCTGCGCCCCGGCACCGGCCCGGTAGGGGTCTGCGCTCCACCACGACGTGCACGTGACGGTGCGCGGAGCTGCTCCCGCCGCTGCCCCTCTCAGAGCTGAGTGACTGGCGGAGCTTCGCCTCGGGTCGGTGTCACGGCCAGACGGCGATCCCGCCCCGCGGGACGCTGGCGAACGGCAGGGTTGCGGCGCAAAACATGGGGCAAACGTCGGCAAATGCGCGCATGTGGGCATCTAGTGGCACTGGGGCCGGTCTTTCCGGCTCGCGGTCCAGGCGAAAAGCGAAACGCCACCGGCTATCTCAGCCGGTGGCGTTTGGTGGATTGGCGGTCTGCGTCAGTTCACGTCGGTCGCTGTGGCCGCCGGGGACACGGAGTTCACAGCCGGTCGTACAGGCAGTTTGCCGAGCCGTAAGCGGGCAAGACCAGGGCATCCATCGTCATCGCCTTGGCATGGCCGTCGAGGAAGGCGCAGTTGCACATGCCGTTGTGCCGCGGCACCGGGCGGAAGGGGTCGGTGGTCCAGTACGGCTCATTGTTGGGCCAACGGGTGTAGTACGCCCCCGTGCCGGACTCTTGCCAGG
>CAYRFY010000054.1:14300-16332 GCA_964423635.1 uncultured Armatimonadia bacterium
CCGGAGGATCCGAGGGGTTGGTTACCTGGCCGTTGTCATTGAAGATCACGGTCTCGGCGGGCTTCTCCACATCACCCATGCTGACGCACGCCCTGTAGCCCAGGTTGCAGTGGTTGTGGCCGTAGCCGGGGTTGGTAGACTTGCTGGGGCAGATGAAGATCTGGGAATTCTTGACGTAGGGCATGATCAGGTTCGACCACCAGCCGCTGTTGTCCAGATAGGAGGGCATGACCTTCTCGTCGTAGTCCTGGCTGTACATCATTGCACCGGTGGACAGTTGCTTCATGTTGCTCAGACAGGATGTGGAGCGCGCCTTCTCACGCGCCCGGGCGAAGACAGGGAACAGGATCGCCGCGAGGATGGCGATGATGGCGATGACAACAAGAAGCTCGATGAGAGTGAAACCGCGGCTGCGCATTGTCGGCCTCCTTGAGAATATGGACCGCCCGATGCTCCCGAAACAGGGACGGGCGGCCTTCTGCATCAAGTGTTCCTATTCGCGGTCTGTTCGCCGTTTCCTTCGTCCGCGGCGCAATCGGGATTAGGAGCGGGCCGGGGCGCCCGGAGCTCACGCCCCGCTACCCCGGCAGGTTTGCAGGTACGCTCAGGGCCTCTGCTCCAGTGTGGCGCATCCGACGAGGACGACCTCCTCTCCCCCCTCGAAGGGATAGTCCCTCACCGTGAGGCTCTTGCCCTCAGCGCTCTGGATCTCGAAGCCCGTCTCGCCGGAGAGCAGATAGGCGCCGACAGCGACGAAGTCCTCCGGCAGCGGCTCATCGAGCGTGATTGTGCTGCCCGCGACGGCGAGGACCTTGCGCACGATCCGCGAGCGGGCGAGACGGAGGCTCCGCCCGCCGCACGAGAGCTCCGTGCCGTCCAGGAGGCAGGCCCGGGTCATGCGACCCTCCCGATCCAATGAGGCGAACCCGAACCGCCCCGCCAGCGTGACCGGCCCGTACTGCCTGGGAGTGTCATCCAGGGCGGAGATGATGTAGTCGGTGTGCTCGGCGAAGGAGACCACCACCGCTACGGCGGCGTCGTCAGCCTCCGGCAGAATACGGCTGACGGACAGTACCGGCGAGGCATCGCCGGTGAAGGGGCTCATGACGGAGGTGTACACGCTTCCCAGACTCTCCTCGTCGCCGCTGCGCTCGGCCAGCAACTGGGTGATCGGTGGGGCATGGAGCTGGTCTCCCCGGTAGCTGCGCCAGCCGGGGGCGTCGGTGACCAGCAGCCGCGAGAGCGGCCCTGCCATGTCCAGCCGCATCTTCCGGCCCTGATACTGCCAGACGGCATGCCAGTTCTCCGGCGGTCCGGCGACGGCCCGGAGATTGCTGAGGTACGAGACCTTCCCCTCCACCGGCGACAGCTCGCCCCCCTCCAGGCCCACGAACTGTCCATTGCAGTTGAACCCGTACTGGTGGGTCTTACCGCCGGTCACTCGGAAGATGTCCACCACGTAGTTGCCGCCCTCGGGGAGGCGCACCAGGGTGCAACCGCGCCGGTACTGAGAGCACTGCTCGTAGGCCGCCGCCGAGGCCTGAACCGTCTCCACGATCTCATTGCAGGCGCACAACTCCAGCATGCTGCGGCGGTCCTTGGCGTTCTGATTCACCCCATCCACGGTGACGATGTTGTGCGCCAGAGTGCTCGCGGTCCATTTGTTGCGCGGATCGTCCCAGATGTAGCCGCGGTCGGAGGCCAGCTCGACGCCGTCGTAGTGGTACAGGATGCCCAGAGTGTCCGCGTGCCGGTGTCCCCAGGCGCGATAGCCGTTGAAGTAGAAGGCCGTCTGGGTCTCATCGGCGGCGGACCGCAGCACGCCCACCTGCCAGCCGGGATAGTACTCGCTGCGAAGGCCGATATCGGCCCGGCCGTCGGCGGCCAGGTCGGGGGCACGGTGCCACAGGGCGTACTCGCTGCCCACCTGGTCCAGCCGCGCGCCCTGCAGCGCCTGCAGCAGACCGGCGTAGCGGGCCCCGTAGTTGGCGGCGAGGATCTCCACGTAGTGCGGGCTGGTGCCGCCACCGGC
>CAYRFY010000054.1:16432-19953 GCA_964423635.1 uncultured Armatimonadia bacterium
TAGTTCTCCATGTCCGCGCAGCCGGCCAGGAGCAGGCTCTCTTCGATGCGCTCTTTTGCGGCGGCGGGGTAGACGGGCGTGCCATCCTCCAGCACGGCGTCGCGGGTGAGGTCATAGGCCACCACGAAGTCCAGCAGCACCCCGCCCTCCTCGCTGGCGCCGGTGGTCAGACGGCCCGCGCCCCAGAATCCGGCGTCCAGATCCCCGAAGCCATCCTTATTGCGGTCTCGCATCTCGGCGGCCGGGTGGCAGATGATGCCCGGAGCGAACTTGCCCGCCGCGGAGTTGCGGCCCATCTCATTGGCCGCCTCGGCCGGGTCCATGTCGGCGAAGCAGCCCCCATAGCTGTGGTACAGATACCGGGGGAACACCTCGGCCAGGCGCTCGAGGATCCAGGCCACCCTCTCAGCATAGCGAGCATCGTCGGTGAGGGCGTAGAGCTTGGCCAGGTACGGCACCTGCCCCATCACCCAGTTCAGCTTGCGTTCGCGGAGCAGTCCCGAGAAGCTCACGTGAACGGGTCGGCCCGCCCAGCGGTAGGCGTACTTGCCCGGGTCCTCCTCGGGGTGCGCGCGCTGCTCGTCGTTGACGTAGTAGGTGAACTCCTGGCCCATGTGCGGACACTTGAGCACCCCCGTCTCGGGGTACTGGGGGTCCGGGTATTGGTGCCTGCAGTACTTGCAGGTGAGCTTCTCGGGATCGGTGACGCTCCACTGCAGGACGCCGGTCTCGCCCGGTGAGCAGCCCTCGCCGACGCAGGCCGGGCAGACCTGGCCGTAGTGAGACCACGGGGTGAGGTCGGCGATCATCTCCCGGAAGAACTCCCGATCCTTGCTGAGGGCGAACTCCTCCCGCCGCTGCCACGAGGCCAGGATATCGGCGGCCCACTTGTGCCGCTCGACATTGGCCTTCGCGTTGGCGATGGTGGCGGGCTTGTACAACGTGCAGGGGGCGGCGAGGCAGAAGGCGGGCACCAGCAGCAGCGCGAGCCCCAGACCGGATGTTGCCAGACAAAGCACCTGCAGTCGCATCACGTGTCCTCCTCGGAGGGCTGATGTTTCGGCGAGCCCGGGGCCATTACCGTGCCCCTCGCTCCGCCTCTTCCCTGGCGATCTTGCACCACCGGTCGAAGCGCCGGGGCTGATGGTTGCACGTATGGGTGTCCTTGAGGACGATGTCCAGGACGCAGCCGTGCTCCCGAGCGATCTGGACCGTCTCGCGGATGTCGGCCCGCACCCACTCGGGATCGAAGTTGACCGCCGCCAGTGTGGCCGGATTGGGCTTCCAGGAGAAGATCACCTTGTCCCGGAGCTTCTCGGCACTCACCCTCTTATCCGCCCACGGGCTGATGGAGACCCGTCGCAGGCGCGGCACTTTGGCCAGCAGCATGTCGAGCTTCAGATGCAATGGCTCGCAGCAGCCGTAGCAGTTGAGGCCGAACTGCTCCAGGATCGGGAGCTGATGCTGCAGGACGAACTCCTCGTGCATCGCCGGCGAGACCTCGGACATCGTCTGGGCCTCGCAAAAGCCCCACATGTCCCGCAGTCGCACGGTACCGTCGAAGTCCCCGGCCGGCAGTTGCTCTGAGAAGCCGAAGCCCCCGGAGCCGATGTACTCATTGCCGTTGTTCAAGCACAGCACGCCCTGGCTCTCCAGAGACCGCAGGAAGGACAGGCGCCCCTCCTGCAGTCTTCGCATCCCCGCGTGGAGCAGCGCCGGGTCGTCGGTCATGTCCATGTACGTCTGAGTGATGCCCCGCAACATGGTCCACTCATCGATCAGGCCCAGAGCCCACCAGTACAGACTATGGAGCCGCACGTTGAGGATATCTCCCAGCAGCTCCTGGTAGTAGGCTAAGGCGGCCGCGGTGGCCTGTGGGTCATGAGTCGCCGTGGGGGTTTCTATCCGGTCGATATCGGCCATGCTCTTGACCGGCGCATCCCACACGTAGGCGCCGCGCTCCACCCCGGAGTGCGTGTACTGAGGGCCGATCCCCCACCCCGTCACCTGCACGGCATGGCTCACTTTGAAGTCGGCGTCACAGACCTGGTCGTCGTCGAAATGCTCGGCGGCGTAGATACGCATGCGCAAGCCGCGCTCGAGGCCCCTCGCGTCTTCGTCCTCGCACCGCAGGTCACCGTCGGGCAGCAGCTCGACCCAGGAGCCCTCCGGCGAGCAGAACACCACCGGACGGATGGGCTCCAGACGGTTCTGGGCGTACCACAGCCGCCGGCGCTGCTCCTGAACCGGCTCCGCGGCGAGCTGCGCGATGCGGCGCGCCAGGTCGCGGATAATGCGACGGTCAGCGGCTGTCACGATGCGCTCCCTCCGTAACGGCAAACGGTTATTCAGGCGCCACTATTCGCCGTGACACGCACCCATACATTCCCGGGTTTCCAGGGACGGAGGGTGTCATCGCCCCCGGCGGCGAATGGTCTGCCTGCCGGGCGTGAACCTCCGACGGGACGGATACGTCTACACAATGCGTAACATAGTTATGTATCATCAGGAGGGTATGATGCGCGCAATGACTCTAGCCGTGTTGGTTGCCACCCTTGTCTGGGGAATGTCGGCCTTCGCCGCCGGCATCGAGGACGGCCTGACGGCCGCGAAGGCCCAGGTTGCGGCGGGCGATCTGGACGCAGCGGCTCCGGCGCTGGAGCAGGTGATCGCTCAGGCCACGGAGCAGGGCTGGGACAAGCTGACGGCGGAGGAGGCCCTGAAGGTGTCGGAGGCCCACCGCCTGCTGATGGGTATCGCCGCCCGAAAGGCCCTGGACAAGGGCGGGCTGACCGAGGAGCAGGCCGAGACGGCCACCGCGTGGGCCCAGGTCCTGCCGGGCCCGCCGATCAAGGTCGTGAGCTTCGGCGAGCAGGTCAACATCGAGGAACACCTGATGCCGGGGAAGACCACCATCGTGGACTTCTTCAGCAAGTACTGCCCGCCCTGCGTGAGGCTCAGTCAGGTGCTGGAGCCCGTCGTCTCCGATAGCGACGACCTGTTCCTGCTGAAGGTGGACATCAACCGGCCGGGCGTTCAGGGGATTGACTGGAGTTCGCCGGTGGCGACCCAGTATAGCCTGCAAAGCATCCCGTACATGCGAGTATACGGCCCGGACGGTGAGCTGGTGGCCGAGGGCGACGCTGCGCGGCAGAAAGTGATCGAGCTTCTCTCGCGAGCCGAGCAGTAGGAGCGGCGCCGGTCGTCTGTCGTAATCGAGGGGCCGAGTGTGCAATCGGTGCGGCGCGTGGCGTCGCCCGCACACCCGGCCCTGCCGTTGTCGGCCAACGACCAACGGCAAACGGCGCCGCTCCCTGCGGGTCCCGCCGAGCGGGACCCGCTTTCCCTCTCCTTCGCGGTACGGCTGCTCAGGAGAGGGCTACGGCCAACGGCCTGTCTCCGTCGTCGGTTGGGTGGGTTCTCCCCTCACCCGCAAGCGACCCCAGGGGTCGCCAGACTCTCCCGGCAAGCGGCTCTGCGAGCCGCCGGGAGAGGTGGGACGGCCCACGGCGCGTGGCGCT
>CAYRFY010000055.1:0-16707 GCA_964423635.1 uncultured Armatimonadia bacterium
TCTTGCGGGAGAGGTCGCGCCGGCCGTATCGGCGCGGGTGAGGGGGAACTCCACCCAACCCGCGCCGGGAGGCTCCACGGGCCGTGGCGCGCACCGTGGGATGACCCTTCAGCCTACGCTGAGTGGCCCTCCCCCTCACCCGCCACGCCGGGCCTTGAACGGCAGGCCCGACGTGTCGACCTCTCCCGGTGGGAGAGGTGAACGGCGACCCGCCCCTCACCCGCTCGCCAAGCCCTGTACGGCGGGGCTTGACGGTCGACCCTCCCGCAAGAGGCCCCAAAGGGCCTCCGAGAGGTGGACGACCTACCGCCGCACTGTGACAATCGACCGACCCCAGGCCGCTTCGCCCTACGGGACCGGGCCCGCCGCTTGCGTCTACCATCGGCAACCGGATTCCGTGGCCGAGCGAAGAGCGAAGAGGGTGGAGCTGATATGAGACTGAAGTCCGCAATTGTCCCGCTGGCATTCATCGCGGCGCTTCTTCTGGCGCCCCTCGCCTGGGGCCAGACGCCGCCGACCGCCGAGGTGCGCACCTATCTGGGCGAGACCGACGCGGCCAGTATCGTGACCGATAACGACACCCATCGGTGGAACATGACCTCGCTGCGGCGCGGGTATGTGTGCCCCGAGTGCGGATGGTCGTCGGATCGGCTCGAGGACTGGGACGGCAACCCCATCGTCTGCCCCAACTATTTCTCGCTGGCCGGTGGCCCCACGACGCCTGTGGCCAAGAGCTATCTGGAGCGCATCGTGGAGGGCGTGCAGCGCCTGAGCGGGGACGTTGCCCACTGCGACGCCCACTATCAAGATCCGGCCGGAGGCGACCACTTCTGGTACCTCATGGGCCGGCCGTACCGGCCCAACGAAGAGCGCTATGAGTTCGACGGCACGCCGACGCTGGCGAACCTGACCCCGCGCAGCCGGGTGTTCTGCGAGGTGCGCGGGCTTGCCGACACCACCAGCGGAGACGCCCTGCCGGGCAATCCCGCGGACGGCCATCGCGTGCGGTTCCTGTGCATCCCGCCGGGAGTCAAGGAGCCCATGGCGCGGGCGTATTACTCCACCACCCTTGCCGACACCGCAATGCACAGCGACGCGGACTACAGCATCAACTGGAACACGGTGGCCGGTGGCAACTTCGACGAGTTCACGGCGGTCGGAATCGCCAGCGGTAGCCCGATCTACGCCGACCCGGATGGCGTCCCGAACAGTGGCGACGAGACCGGGTACTTCGACATCGCCGTCAACCCGCACCGGGTGTCCTCGGATGACCGCTACTATGTGCGGTACTCCTCGATCAACGATGGCCTGACCCCAACGCAGGGATGGCGTCTGGAAGTCTACAGCAAGATCCACGGTCTGGAGCTGGACGTGGTCGAGGACGGTGGCACCGCACCGGCAGCAGACACCGAGTTTCTGACCTACAGCGGCGCCGTGCGCCTGACGCTGATGCGGGACCTGCCCTCCGACAGCGAGCCGGCCAACAGCCTGCCTGCGGCGTGGGGCTTCACCTTCCGCATCATGTCCAACTGCCGGATCATCCCCGGGGGCGCCCTGCGCGACAACCAGGACCTGGCCACGGACTGGGATCCCAGCGATACCGCGGCCGACGCGATCCCGACGGCGGCCCTCTACAATCTCAGTTGGTCCAGTTGGCCGTATGACGGTCTCCACTACCGGATCGACGGCGCCGTGGGCGCCGGATCGGCGACCGACACGCAGGATGTGTACCGCGGTGGGAGCCCCGACCCGGGCGGAGTGAACGACTATCCATTCGTGATCCAGCCCGGTGAGATCGGCATCGGCCGCGTCGAGGTGCAGTGGGCCCAACAGCAGCCAGACAACACTCTGCCCACGGTGAGCGAGCATAGCCTGGCTCTGGGCGCAACGCTCTATTACGCTGCGACGAGCGAGAGGTGCGAATGCTGGTACGATCGCTACGGGCAGGGGAGCAATGACGAAGTCGCCACAGGCACCGCCTCGCCGGCGTGGCCGCTGGGGCAGCAGTATTCGCCCATCGAGAGCCGCTTTGTGTCCTCCCGCTATAGCATCGAGCCCACGGACGAGACGTACCGGCATGGCGACGTGGAGCCGGCGCGGGCCACACTGCCCGATGCCGCCTATCCCCGCTACGTGCTGGATAGCGCGATCACGGGTGGCGCCCGCGATGGCGCCCTGAGGCCCGGCGAGAGCACCGAGCGGCGCGCGGTGGAGGTGGCCAATGCCCACGAGGACACCGCTCGGCTGCAGATGTCGCGGTGCCCCATCGAGGCCGGCGGCTGCGGCGCGGTGTTCACCGACTGGGCTCCGGCCACGACGATCCCGACCTTCCCTGAGCCCCCGCACTTGGACGCCACCGGCAACCTGGTGGCGGGCGACACCTGCCCCTACTGTGGCAAGCCGGTGGTGAGGTGGTCCACAGGTGCGCGCTGGGAGGGCCTGCCCGCAGAGGGCGAGTATGTGAGCTACGCTCCCGAGGGTGCGGTGGGTCAGCCGCTGGCGGCGCCGGAGAAGGGCGCGGCGCCGTGGTCGGCGGCCTTCCCCGCCATGCGGCCGCGGATACCCAGCGAGGCCGTGCAGTTCGGCATGCCGCAGGAGGCGGTTCCGGTCGGCGGGAGTGTGCCCTTCTGGGTGCGGCTCGCCGTGCCCCAAAACCAGCCTTCCTCCCAGCCGGGAGACACCGGCAGCAACAATCTCACCGACAATCACGGCTATCGCGGCTGGGCGACGGTGTATCACCCGGCGGGGATGCTGAACCCCCACGAGCGCGACCGCTCGTATGATGACAACGACCGCTGGGACGCCTACATGGTCTGCCCCGACTGCGGACAGCCCCAGAGCGCGCATGGGGAGGTCTGCCCGACCTGTGGGCGCTGGTACCCGACGGGTACAGGCACTTGCGCCATCGACGGGGCGACGCTCGTCAGCGGCGCCTTCCCCGGGAGCCCGCATGGGGTTCAGTGCAGCAACCCCAACTGCCGCGGGCACCAGTTCTGCCCGCTGTGCGGCTGCGTGTGGGGGCCGGACCTGGACGGCGACGCCCTGGTGGATGACGACGAGGGTTGCCCCTTCTGCGGTTACGCGGGGGATGCCGGTCTGCATTTGATCCGCGTGGGCCCGCAGAGCACGGAGCCGAACCCGACCGACCCGCCCGCACCGGCCGAAGTGGCGGACTACGAGTCCGGCGCGACGCCGCTGTGGTACAAGTGCAATGTGGGCCAGCGCGACCTGTGGGCCGAGGAGTACGAGCCCTTCGACCTGCAGGTGACGGTGGAGAAGGCGGTCGGCCTCGCCGGGGACACGCCCTCGACGGACCTGGGGCGGATCGCTCCGGGAACCGATATGCTGGCTCCGGACCTGACCACCGGGGCGCTGACGGGCACGCTGCGGGCGGACCCGGCCAACGCCTCGCGCTGGGGCGGGTTCTCGGTTGATAACTCGGGGAACACGGTGCCGGAGCTGGTGGGGCTGCTGCCGGGAGCCGGAGGCATCTCCGACGCCTGGTACCGGCTGCTGCGACCGGAGACGAGCGCGATGGGCCGCGGGTACGGCTGGGGCAGCGTGAGGGACGCCATCGGCGCCTCGCTCAAGGACCCCAACTATGAGAGCGTTCACCGCACCGTTATCGGCGATCCCACCACGGAGACCCTGCTTCCGCTCAGCGGCACCCCGGGCCTGCCTTGGCGGCCGCTGTACCCACTGGCCGGCAGCGTGGATGGGGGACAGGCCGAGGGCATCGTGCGTGTGGGCCTTCCCGGTGGCGCGGCCGGAGACGTGGTGCGAAACGGCCAGGTGCTGGGGCGTTACGCGGCGCCCATGGTCTACTATCAGGACCTCAACGGCAATGAGGTTTTCGACTACGTGTACGGTCCCGGCGCCGGCACGGCGACCACCAGCGATGTGAGACGCTTCAACCCGGAGACCGATACCGGTGTGGAGCCTCATATCATCACCTACGCCCGACTGCGGGTGCGGGAGGCGCGGCTGCCGTATAACGACTATCAGGCTCGGGACACCGGTCCCACGCCGTGGATCGGGTACGACGCCTCCGGGCAGCCCGACGGTCTCCAGGTATTCTGGATGAGCGACGGCATCGGTGGCGGGCGCCCCTCGCCGCAGGCGCCGACGAACCTGCGGATCGGAACGGCGCAGGCGGTGGGCTTCGGCGAGCAGCGGGACTATGTGTGGCAGCCGGCCTTCACGGCACTCACGGCCAGCACGGGGTTCTTGTCCCAGAACGGGCCGGTGGCGACGTACCGGGACGGAGCCAACGTGCAGTGGGCGCTGTGGCCGGTGACGGACCGCTCGGCCGGGAAGATGAAATCCGGCATCGCGCGGGCCCACACCAGCGCCGGCATCTGGAGCGCGCCGGGCCTGATCTGGACGGGTCAGGAGAAGGCGCAGTGTGTCAGCGGCTTCTTCGATCCCGGCTATGCAGGCGGCCCCGGCGTGGCCCAGCCGGCCCACTGGGCCTTTTGGATCACCGGCCCGAAGGGTCAGGAGCAGATCATGTACCGGGTGGACTACCTCGACCCGGCCTGGGCTCCGATCGTGGGCGTCCTGCCCGTCGACAACAGCATCTCTCCGGCGGACCCGGCACAGGTGGCGTACACGTGGGTGGATACCGACGGTGAGGGGCCGCTACGCGATGTGCGCACGGCGATCCAGCGGGTGCCGCGCGGGCCCTTCGCGGCGATCAAGGACGTGCAGGCCCACCTGTACCTGCCGCCCACGGTGTACAGCACTTTCGACGGCGGCGGGCCGAATGAGGACGTTCTGCGCGGCGCGACGCAGCCGCAGATTCGGGTGTTCTTCGCCGGGTACTCCAGGAACCGGCAGAACTACGATATCTACGAGGCGCGCTTCGACCTGTGGCGCCTGCTGAACCCGACCCCGGATACACTGACGGGCGACTTCAACCGCGGGCGGCTGGTAATCGGCGATCGGCAGGACACCCACGCCCGGGGTCTGCCGGCGATGAACCCGTGGGAGGTCTCGCAGAACCTCCCGGGCGACGCACCGCCCGAGGAGATGGAATGCGACACGATGTCGCAGGCGTTCACCTCCGTGTGCCCGGACTGGTACGCTCCGGCGTCCCTGCTGTTCGGTGGCGGGGGAATCGACCTGTACCTGGGCGTCAAGTTGCAGGGGGAGAGCCCGCCGATCGCCTCGATCCAGTACTATGATGTGACCTGGACCGGGGCCACGGCCGGGGAGCGGGCGGTGCTGTACGGCCGCGGGCAGCGCTACGAGGAGAGGCGGGGCGTGTACCGCGTCATCCCGCGCTTCCGGCGCCACCAGGACGACCCGGGGTTCTACCCGCTGCCCGTCGAAGTGTCCATGGAGCCTCCGGCGCCGTTGGTGGCGGAAGAGCGGGAGCTCAAGGACCCGAACTCGGAGAAGCTGGCCACGGCCGCCGGCGATCCGGTGCGCCCGGTGATGATGGAGATCGATCCCTCACTGGGCACGGTGCGGTTCTCGGCTCCGCTGTTCAACCGATTGAACCCGGCCGATACCAGTTGTATCTTCAACACCGAGGACATTCCCGGGCTGGAGGATGTGTTCCTCTGCGCCCAGTACATTCCGTACCTGCAGCGGCTGACGGAATCACCGGCGGACGACGACTGCCCGACGGCCATCTATCAGTCCGGGCCGTGGAACGGGAACGTGCAGACCGCGGCCTTCCCGTACGAGCTGACCGGCCGCACCCCCAACCTGCAGCTCTTCTGGCGCCGCCGTTTCGGGGCCGGAGAGGCACCGTACTACGGGCGCACCTGCTACATGATGAGGCAGAACTCGTGGAGCTTCCAGGTGAACCATCCGCCGATCGCGACCGGTAGCGCCCCGATCGTCACGGCCTGGTCGGCCAACTGCGAGCCGACCACTCCGGGCCCGGAGATGGTGGGGCCGGGGATGCCCACTGAGGACGATGACAACGTGATCGATGAGGCCGGACACCAGATCCCCGCTCCCGACCGGCCGGAGTACGCCATCGACCTGGCCAACGGCGTCGTGGCAGTCTGGCCGGGGGCGTTCCGATACGAGGAGATCAACGCGAGCGGCAACTGGGCGCGGTCGGAGATCGAGCCGGGCGACACGATCACCATCGAGTACGAGGGTGCGGACGGCAACACCTACACGGAGCGCCACACCCTGGGCGGCTGGAGTGAGGAGACGGTAGTGCCCATCGACACCGTCCTGTCCGAAGGTCCCCTGAGTGCGGTAGAGGAAACCTACACGGTGCCTTCGACGCCGATTGCCGGCGCGCCGGAGCTGGCCGCCCGGCGCTACTGGGTCTTCTGGAGCAGTCCGCGGCCGCTGTTCGACCTGCGGCCCACGCCGCTCGCCGGCGGCCCCGGCGGGGGAGTGGACCAGAGCTGGGACGTGTATTACTGCGCCCTGGTTCCGGAGTTCCCCACTCTCAACCGCAGGGTCTGGACGGGCAGCCGGATCGGCGACCGGTTCCGGCCGTAGAGAACCCACGTCGGGAGTACGAATAGTCAGCCGATCACCTCAAGTCCGCCGCCGAAGCGGCGCTTGAGGTGATCGGCATCTGGGTGTACGTCTGCCTGCCGCTTGGCAGGCGCAAGGGGGCGGTAGCCGTGCATACTCGGCAACTCATTGGCTTGATCCCGGCGGCGGCTATCGCGGTCGTGCTCGTCGGCTGCGGCGCATCCAGCGACAGCAACCGCTCGGTCTCCACGAGCTCCCAGACGCGCCCCAGCATCGGCGGGGGCTACGGGGATACGTCGAGCGCGAGGGCCGCGGATGTGGCACAGGTCACGGAGACCGAGTTCCACGGCTGGAAGGCGCTGTCCTTGAGCAACGGTCTGGTCACCGTTACGGCGGTGCCGCAGATCGGCGGGCGGATCATGGAGTACAAGCTGGGCGCGAACCCCTTCCTGTGGGTCAACGAGGCGGAGCTGGGCAAGACCTACGACCCGCCGAGCACGGAAAAGGACCGCACCTGGCACAACTTCGGGGGCTATAAGGCCTGGCCGGCGCCGCAGGAGGCCTGGGGCGGCCCTCCGGACCCCCTGGAGTCGCAGCTCGACGGCGGGCGCTGGACGGGCAAGATTCTCAGCAAGTCCGGGTCTACCGCGAGCATTGAGATGACCAGCCCTGAGGACAGTATCGTCACGGGGCTGCAGATCGTGCGCACCGTCACGCTGTATGCCAACTCCACACGGGTGCAGGTCAAAGAGAGCTTCCGTAATGTCAGCAACCGCGAGATCCGGTGGAGTATTTGGGACGTAACCCAGGTGCCGGGGGTGCTCACTTCCGGGGAGAGCGCCAGCTCGGAGGCGCGGATCTATCTGCCTTTGAACCCCAAGAGCGCGCATCCGGGCGGCTTCGTGCGGCTGGCCGGCGACAGCAGCGGGCAGTGGGAGACCGTGGCCGGGGGCAGAATCCTACAGACCACGTATGCGGCCGAGGTGGCCAAGATCGGCGCCGATTCCGATGCCGGCTGGGCGACCTTCGTGGACGAGAAGCACGGTTTGACCTTCGCCAAGACCTTCGAGTACCAGGCGGGCAAGACCTATCCGGACCAGGGCAGCAGCGTTCAGGTCTTCACCAATGGCGCGAACCTGCCGTACATGGAGCTTGAGCTGCTCTCACCGCTGCACAGGATCGAGCCCGGGCAGGAAGTGGGCTTCGAGGTGAACTGGTACTGCGCCCGGGTGGGTGGGCCGACGCTGAAAGTCACCTCCGCGGCGGCCATCAAGAGCTTTCCCCAGCTCGCAAAGAAGGACGGTAAGGTGCTGCTCAGCGGAGAGGTGGGGGTGTTCTCGCCCGGTGACCTCAAAGTCGTCTTTCTGGACGGCGACGGGAAGCAGCTCGGGGCGACGGATGCGGTGAAGGTAAACCCGACGTCGGCGGCAACCCTGTCGATCCCCGCGACGGTGCCTGAGAAGACGGTGACCGCGATGGTGGTGCTCAACGACGCGGGAGGGGGCAAGGTGGGGAACGTGGCGGAGCTTCGCCTGAGCCCCGGCATGGCGCGGAGGGACGAGAAGAAGGGCACCGGAGGATAGCGGCCGCGCAGCGCATTGTCCGCCTGCATCTTGCCAATACACCGATTGGCGTGAAACGTGCCCGGCCCAAAGCGGCCGGGCACCATCGTTTCCGCGATATCAAGGAGTGACTCGCCATGCCTCTGCTCGAAACAGCCCGGATCGGCTTCAGCACCGCCTCCCTCGCCGGATGCAGCCTATCGGATGCCCTGCGCATCGGCAGCGAGATGGGCTTCCAGGCCTGCGAGCTCCTGGCCTTCGACGCCTATCGGCACAGTCAGGGCGTGCTCGGGGGCTTCTACTTCGAACACATGTCGGCGGCGGAGAAGGATGAGCTACTGGAGCTGTGCGCCCCCTACAGGCGGATCACGACACACGCGCCCTTCATCGACATCGCTTCGTTGGCTCCGAACCCCTCGATCCGTGAGGCGGCCCAGCGGCAACTGGAGATCGCCATCGAGGCGGTGGCGTTTCTGGGCGGGCACAACACCACCACCCATATCAGCCCCAAGCATATCTACCCCCTGGCGGAGTACAAGGCGGAGATCGTCGAGCTGTACCGGCGCCTGGGGGATTTGGCCGGTGACAGAGGGGTCACGGTGTCCGTGGAGACGGGGTACCCGGCGGGTGTGGAGCCATTCGCCGATGTCGTGTGGAGCATCGACCATCCCGCCGTTGGGGTGACCGTGGACGTCGGCCACCTGGTGTCGGCAATGCCGACCGAGCTGCGTGGCACCGCCGAGGGCGTCACGCAGTACGGCGATTTCCTGGAGGCCCATCTAAGGTCGCTGAAGGGCAGGATTGTGCTGTTTCACATGCACGATATCCGGTTTTCGGATTTCCGCGACCATCGAGCCGTGGGCCGCGGGTTCCTGGACTATGCCCGGATCCTGGCCACGGCGTCGGAGATCGGTTATGAGGGCGACTTCGTGTTTGAGCTGGAGGAGCCGGACACCGAGACGGCGCTCCTGGAGAGCCGGGACGTGCTGGCGGCGGTGGAGTGGTGAGGAGCGGCAGGGGAGCGGCAGGGGAGCGGCAGGGGAGAAGCAGGGGAGAAGCAGGGGACCGCGTGAGAGGGCGCAGGGACTGAGGCTCCTATCCCGCCGCTGCGCGGGATAGGAGGCGGGTGAAGTGGCCGTGGGTTCAGGAGCCGGCCGCCTGCTCCTGGGGCTCGAGCAGGGCGTCGCGCTTTCCGCGGAGCTTGTCCAGGCCCAGCGACCTGCGCAGCTCGTCGTGGCGGTTGTTGAAGTCACCGGCGCTGGCATAGCGCGAGGCGAGGGCATAGGTCTTGCCGAAGTCACCGACGGCGGTGTGCTTGAGGGTCCTGTGGTGGCAGCGGACGTATGCCAGGGCGGCGGCGGTGCCTGTCTCGCCGAATGACGACTCGCCGACGGAGAGGATCATGGCACGGGCTTCGTCCCTGGCTGCCGCGGTGATCTCGCTTTGGACCCATTCAAAGGCGTAGTTGCGGCTGTAGTAGTTGGCGACGGCCTCGGCGTTCTTGATCAGCTCGGGGTCGGTGGCAAAGGCGAGTCTGAGCATAAGGCGCAAGAAACGCCTCTGTTCATCGCTGTGTCTGGGGAAGAAGAGCAGTTTCTTGCCACAGATCACCTTGCGGTAGACCTTGTCCGCGACGCTGCGGGCGGCGGCGGACATGTTGAGCTGCGAGCAAAGGCGGTCGGTGAGGCTTTGCATCTCATCGACTCGCTGCTTGATGGTTTGGATGGCGCTGCGGTCTCGTTCGTCTTGTCCGGTCTTTTTTGCCATTATCATCTCCGTGTCTTCAGTCCACCGGCGAGTGCCGCCACCCGTTGAGCGTCACGGCGTTCACCCGGTAGGGCGAGCCGATGGGCTGCGGGACCGTCATGGACCTGTATTGAGCGGTGTAGGACTGCAAGCGCCCGGCGTGCGGCCGCAGCGTGGCATGCCCCGGTATGGGGCATGCGTGGGCGTCGGCTGCCGATCTGAGTCCGGACGAAGGAGGAGTGGGAAGACCCAACCGCCGGCGTGTACGGACAGCTTTGAGAGCAGGGGGACGACTCAGGCGCCTATACCGGCCCAGTTCCTAACGTTTGGAGCGAGTTTTGCGGCCGCAACCCGGGCGTTGGCCACCTCGTAGGTCGGGACGACTGGCGTAGCATGTTGCCACGAGCCCTTCGCGGACGCCTGGTCGGTTGGAGGCGAAGCTTCGCTAGCCTTGCTCTATGTGCTTATTGACGGGTTCACGGCCGGCATAGTTCGCCAGGCCGACCCCCGCGGCCATGGCATAGATCACCATGCCAACCAGTAGGACGCTGCCAAATCCCCAGAGCTTGGCCAGGGCCATGGCTCCCACCGATCCCACCACGGATGTCACGCCATTGAGTCCCCACATCCACGGCACGAGATCCTCCGCCCACGACCCAACCACCCGGATCCCGGTGGGGAAGACGGTGCCCATGACGAAGCCCATGGGTAGCAGTAGAGCCATGGCCATGGCACAGCGGTATTGGATGGGCCAGGAGAGCGTGGAAGCGACGATCAGCGGATGCAGTTTGTAGATGGCCAGTGCGCCAACGACGACGGCCAGAGCCGCGAACG
Organism: uncultured Armatimonadia bacterium; assembly: GCA_964423635.1. Lineage (GTDB taxonomy): Bacteria > Armatimonadota > Zipacnadia > Zipacnadales > JABUFB01 > CAYRFY01. Next base: position 10,596 of record CAYRFY010000055.1, read on the forward strand.
CCGCACGCGCCGAAAGCCCACGGCCCATGGGCCATGTCTGACTCCACAGACTCCCGAGCCCTCCCCCAAGCAACAGGGAGAACAGGATCACCGACAGCGTCAGGACAGGATAGCCCAGGTACAGCACCAGACGCTGGGTCAGGACCACCTCGACGAGCATGAAGCCTGAACCCAGCAGGCAAAAGTATAGTGCCGCCCCGGCGATCCGGGTTACACCCGGTGAGGTCGCGGATCGGTCTTGGCCCAGCCAGGCCACCACGCAGACGGTGAGGAGCACCACCAGGCCCAGGGCCACCAGCAGGAAGGTGGAGAACTGAGGCGGGATGCCCACGCTCATATCTACCACGAAGGGACGGTCGTCCGGGCAGGGAGCGAAGTCCACGCGCGACCGGGCGCCGACGCCTGCCCATTCATTCCACCAGGCGACGAAGGCGGCGTTATCCAGCTTGCCCTCGGTGAGCGCGGTGAAGGGCTCCGGCTCGAAGACGTCGGGGAAGAAGATGGGTTCATAGCCCATGGCGATGCAGTCGGTGGCGAGCTTGTGGGCCCGGGAAGTCTGCAGCGGACTGCGGGAGGCCAGGAGCATGTAGCGATAGGGCCCCATACCCATCATGTTCCTGGGCACGGAGAGCATACACAGATGGTTCAGCGAATCAGGGCGTGGGGTGCCTGCCCGCTCGATGGCTGTGGCCGCCGTGAGCATGGTGCGCATGAGGATGAGCGGGCTTTGGCAGACGAAGGCCAGGCAGCCGTCATCGGTGAGATGGTCGATGAACTCGCTGAAGGCCTCTTCGGTATGGATGTAGCTCTCAACCAGGGCGAGACTGGAACTGGTGGTGGTGGCGGTCTTGGTGAGCGCCATGTAGATCAGGTCGTAGCGCTCGTTGCTGCGATTGACGAAGCTGCGTCCCTCATCGACCCGGATGTTCACTCCGGGAATGTCATATATGTGACCGGTGAGGTCGCCGTACTTGCGGACGAGACGGGGGATGGAGGGGTTGAGCTCGGCGCCGTCGATCTGCCGGGCGTCCACGGCGAGGGCCAGGAGGATATCCAGGCCGCCGCCGGGGCCGATGAGCAGCACCTTCTCCGGCCGGGTCTCGTAGAAGGCATAGAAGCCGATGAACTGCTGGAGCCGCGGGAGAATGGCCTGCATATCCCCATCGAAGGGGATCATGTTGGTCGGCACCTCGCCGTCCGTGTAGACGAACAAGTCATCCTGCCCGGCGTTGCTCACGACATCGGTCCGCGCGAAGGCGTTCCACTCGGTGTCGACGATCTTGGCGCCTACGGCGGGGTCGCCAAGCTCCTGGTAGAGCGGCTTTGCATTTGGGTCCTCCACCAGAGGCATCACGGGAAGATCGATGACGCCGCCGGTTCGGTTGACTGCGAGCAGTGCGAGGACCGCCAGGGTTGCGACCGCCGGAGGCAGAGCGCCCTTCCGCTGTCCGGAGGCGAGGGCGAAGACGGCGATGCCGGCCCCGACCACGCCGCCCCAGACTACGGCGGCGTTGATCCCCCCCAGCAACTGCAAGAGCCCGATCACCAGGAAGCTGCCCAGGGAGGCACCGATGAGATCGGCGAAGTAGAGGGTGCCGCCCTGGCTACTGCGCCAGGCAAAGGCATGGCTGAGGAAGGCGCCCGCCGCCAGGAAGGGCGGCAGGCAGATGCACGTGACCACCCATACGGAAGTGAGATGTGCGGAGAGGGGCGTGGCGAACAGCAGATAGACGGCGGCGGGGATGAGGACCGCGGCCGCCGAGCCGGCGGCGACGAGCACGGCCTCGGGGGAGCTGTGGCGCAGCGGGCCACGGCGGAGCAGGAAGTCAACCAGGCCACCGACGCCCATGCCGCAGGTGGCGATGGAGATGGCAAGAAAGACGTAGTGGAAGCGCAACAGCACCGAGAAGGCCCGGGTCAGGGAGACCTCGAAGCCGAGGACGGACATGGCCACGGCAAACACGGCGACCATGAGCGGCCATGCGGGCGTGGGGCGAGCTGTGGTGTCGTCTACAGACACGAGAACGCGAACCCTCCGTGGCTGGGGGTGGCCGGATTACGGACGCGGACGGCACTGGCCCGGGTCAGTCGCCTGCTCCCTCGGGGGCGTCCTGCTCGTCCTCTGGGGGCGGCACCCACTTCTCTTTCTCCTCGTCCGTGAGGTTCCGCGTATTGCGGCACTTCGGATAGCCGGAGCACCCCAGGAAGGGACCGCGGCGGCCGAAGCGGACCATCAGCTCCTTGCCGCACTTGTCGCAGACGATGTCGGTGGGGATTGCCTTGGGGCGGGGCTGCTTGTCGCCCTCCAGCGGGCGGGTGTACTTGCATTCCGGGTACCCGCTGCAGCCGATGAACTCCTGCCCGCGGCGCCCCTGGCGCACGAGAAGGTCCTTGCCGCATTCGGGGCAGGCTTCGCCGGTCTTCTTGGGCTCCACGCGGGGAAGCACGTCACTGAGCAGGTCGCGGGTGTAGTCGCAGTCGGGGTAGTTCTCGCACCCGGCGAACTTGCCGAAGATGGTGAAGCGCTCCAGCAGCCGTCCGCCGCACTTGGGGCAGGTCTCGCCCTCGAGGACGCGCGGCGGGGCGGCCTGTGCCTCCCGCAGTCGCTGTTCGAAGGGCGTGTAGAACCCCTGGAGCAGGCGCACCCAGTCGAAGGACCCGTTTTCCACCTCGTCCAGCTCTGTCTCGACTCGGGCGGTGAACTCCACGTCCACGATATCGGGGAAGTGTTCATCGAGATAGTCGTTGACCACGAAGCCCCGGGCGGTGGGGATGAATTGACGCTTATCCATCCGCACGTACTTGCGCTGCCGGAGAGTATCGATGATCTGGGCGTAGGTACTGGGGCGACCGACGCCGTTTTCCTCCAGCTCGCGGACCAGCGTGGCCTCGGTGTAGCGGGGCGGGGGCTTGGTGAAGTGCTGCTCGGGAGAGATCTCAAGAGCCGTCAGGGCCGCGCCTTCGTCCAGCTTCGGCAGGGCCTTGTCGTCGGCCTCGTCGTCATTCTCCTCAGGCTTCATGACCGAGAGGAACCCGGCGAACTTCATGACCGAGCCGGTGGCTCGGAGGCCGTAGCGCCCGGCCTTGATGGCGACCGTAGTCTGATCGAAGACCGCGGCGGACATCTGACTGGAGACCAGGCGGCGCCAGATCAGATCGTAGAGCCGGAACTGATCGTCGTCGAGGAACGGGCGAACGTCTTCGGGGGTCCGGGTGATGTCGGTGGGCCTGATGGCTTCGTGGGCCTCCTGGGCTCCCTTGGCCTTCTTGCCGGTGGCTCCCGGACCGACGAACTCCTTGCCGTATCGCTCGGCGATGTACTCGGTGGCCTGCTCTCTGGCCTGCTGAGCGATGCGGGTGGAGTCGGTGCGCATGTAGGTGATCAGACCGACGGTACCCTCGGCCAGGTCGATGCCCTGGTACAGTTGCTGGGCGACGGCCATGGTCTTGCGGGCCGAGAAGTTGATGGTATTGGACGCCGCACGCTGCAGTGTGCTGGTAATGAAGGGCGGCTGTGGATTGCGGCGACGCTCCTTGCGCTCGATGCCGTCGACGCTGTAGGGCAGCGTGCGCAGCTCGTCGGCGATGGGGAGGGCTTCCTCGGCGCGGGTGAGTTGAAGGTCCTCGCCGTCGCGGGTCCTCAGTTCGGCCTCAAAGGGAAGGTCGCGATCGGTGGGGGTGAGGGTGGCCGTGATGCTCCAGTACTCGTCGGGCACGAAGGCCGCGATCTCGCGCTCACGGGCGCAGATGAGCCTGAGGGCCGCGGACTGAACGCGGCCGGCGCTGAGAGCGCCGGTGTTGCCGCGGCTGGCGATCTTCTCCCACAGGATGGGGCTGATGAGATAGCCCACCAGGCGATCCAGCACGCGCCGAGCCTGCTGGGCGTTCACCAGGTCCATGTCGATGGTACGCGGACTGGCGAGGGCCTCGCGCACCGCGGTCTCGGTGATCTCGTTGAACTGGATTCGCTCGGCTCCCTGGAGGCCCAGGGCCTCCACCAGATGCCAGGCGATGGCCTCGCCCTCGCGGTCCGGGTCCGAGGCCAGGTAGACCTTGTCCACCTTCTTGATCGCCTTGCGAAGCGACGCCAGGAGCTTGTCCTGCTTGGGGGTGGTGGTGTAGCTGGGCTCAAAGCCGCCCTCGATGTTCACCGCCAATTCGCCATCGGGCAGGTCTCGAACGTGACCCATGGAGGCGAGCAGTTCGTATTCGTCTCCAAGGAACCTCTTGAGGGTCTTTGTCTTGGTAGGTGACTCGACGATAATGGCTGCTTTAGGCACGCGTATCTACTCCAGCAGGTGACGGCCGATGGCCGAGGATAGGTGGCTGAGAAAAGCGACGCTCCGGGCGGTCCGCCTGTGGCAGCACAGGTGCAGAGCCCGGGGCTGCGTCAGAGCCGTACGAATGTGCTGCCGGGGAGACGCCGGGCCAGGCCGTGCATCTCCAGCATCATCAGTGCCGCGGACACTCGGGCGGCAGGCACCCCCGAACTTTGGACGATATCATCCACGTGGCGGGGCTGATAGGACAAGGCCTCGACGACGGCGCGCTGATCCTCGGGCAAGCCCTCGGTCGAAGCCACCGGCTCTCTTTGCGGCACCGCGGTGAGGAGGATACCCAGGCCTTCCACGACGTCTTCCGCGTACTCAACGAGATGGGCACCGTCGCGGATGAGGTCATTGGTGCCGTGGCTCTCCGGTCTGGTGGCATCTCCGGGAACCGCAAAGACCTCCCGGCCCTGCTCCCCGGCCAGTCGCGCGGTGATGAGCGCTCCGCTACGCGCGGGTGCCTCGATCACCAGGACGCCCAGACTGAGCGCGCTGATCAGCCGATTGCGCGCCGGAAAGCGTTGGCGGTGCGGCGGGGTACCAAGAGCGTACTCCGTGACCACAGCGCCGCCGGCGGCGATGCGCTGACGCAGGGCTCGGTTCTCGGACGGAAAGGTGATGTCTGCGCCGGAAGCCATGACGGCAATCGTGCGCCCGCCGGCCTCGAGAGTTTCCCGGTGGGCCTGCGAATCGATGCCCTGAGCCAACCCACTGACCACGGTGAAGCCGCGGCGGGCAAGATCCCCGGCCAGCTTGGAGGCCATGGATAGTCCGTACGGCGTGCACTTGCGCGTGCCGACGATGGCAATGCTCAGGTCGTCGCGGCGCTCAAGGGTGCCCTGCACGAAGAGCAGCGGCGTACGGTCCTCCGACTGTCTGAGCAACGCCGGATAGCGCGGGTCGGAACACGGAATGGGCTCGACGCCGAGTTCACCACAGCGAGTGAGAATCTCGGAGGCATCGACGGTGCGCTGAGCCCGACGGAGCTTGTCGACGTGGCCGCGGGTGATCCCGTCGACCGCGAGCAAGTCGGTGTCCGGGGCCCCCAAGACCGCAGCCGCCGTCCCCAGAGCCTCGAGCAGCATGAACTGGTGTCGGGGTGTGAGGCCGCCGGCGTTGAGAAGCAAGAACGCCTCGACTTCGCCGCAGGTGTTGTCTGCCAATGCCGGGGAGCCTCGCAAGGACGGCGCATTGCACGAACGACGGCAAGGGGAGCAGTTTCCCTTGCCGTGGAGGCATCGGTACTCCTTGAGGCAGCGAACCGGGAGAATCTGAGGAGGGGGAGAACGCGGCCACAACGTGCGGGTGCTGGGATCACTCTTCCATGTCGTCGGAAGTCTCGGTCTCCTCCACCGGTTCGTCTGCAGGGGTGCTGCTATCGTCCACGACGGCCACCTGCGGCTCCTCGTGCGGGGCGGTTGCAGCAGGTGTGTCGATGATCTGTGCCTGGAGGGCCGCCACCTGGTCCTCCAGGGCGGCAATCTCCTCGTTCTGGGCCGTCAGACGGGCCTTCTGCTCATTGAACTTCTTGACGGCCTTCTGCAGCTTCGCCTCGGCAGCCTTCGTCACAGCACGTTGTCGGGTCCAGGGGGACCAGACCAGAGCCAGAGCTACCACCGCGCCAACGAAGGCGCCCAGCAGGGGCAGCATGCCGATAGGCACGCTTTCTACCCATACCGGATTGGGCAGCATCAGATGCCAGGTTATAACGTTCACCTTCTCGGCCGAGTTCCACAGGAGGAAGGCGAACGAGTACATCAAGCCGATTAGGAGTGCGATAACGG
>CAYRFY010000055.1:16717-19911 GCA_964423635.1 uncultured Armatimonadia bacterium
ACGGGGCCCGGCGTCGGAACCCGGGCGAGGTGGGTGGGTGGGAGCGGGTCTTCCGGCCGCCGATTCCCAGACACCACAGGATGGTTGGGGCCGGGTAGGTTCCAGGGCTTCCCGCAGTTGAGACGACTGGATTGGCGAAGATGGCGCCGGCGGCCCCGCTGCAAAGGCCGCCCGGCGCGCGAAAATCCAGTGGGCGGGTAGTGCCTACGGACAAGTCAGCGACGCGCTCAGGGCATCCCGGGCATTCCCGGCATTCCCGGCATTCCGCCCGGCATCCCACCGGGCATGCCGCCGGGCATCCCGCCGGGCATCCCACCGGGCATCCCACCGGGCATCCCGCCGGGCATCCCACCGGGCATGCCGCCGGGCATTCCACCGGGCATCCCGCCGGGCATCCCGCCGGGCATCCCGGGCATTCCGGGCATTCCGGGCATTCCGCCGGGCATCCCGGGCATTCCGGGCGGTGCACCACCGGGCATCCCGGGCATCCCCTGGTCGCCGCCCCATCCACCGGGCGCTCTGCCGCCGCCCCAGCCTGTGGGGAAGCCCGACGGGGCCTGGACGGAGTTGTCGATCTTGAACCCCACGGCGGCATAGCCTTCGTTGCCGCACCAATCTGAGACGCGGAACACCAGGACGTAATCGCCGTTTGCGATGTTGGCGGAGACGCCCCCGGAGGGTTGGTACTTGGCCCGAAGGTAGCCGCCTTCGGCATCGTAGGACTGCTGCCACTTGACGGCCTGCTCTCCCTGGTCCTGGACGATGGTGATGGACTGTGCGTTGACGCCGCTGCCCTCGTCGAGCACCTTGACCTTGACTTCGACGGGCGGTGCGCCGGGCACCTTCAGAGCGCTGTCTCCCAGGTCCGGCGGGGAGGAGGAATCGGTGGTGAGCTTGAGTTCCTGCTCGGAAGTCCCGGACTGGCCGGGCACGGAGATGGATGCCTCGGTGAACGCCGGGGGAACGTTGTCGGCCGCCGCGGCGCTGAAGGCGTACAGGGCGCCGTCGTCACCGAGAATGTAGATGTCCTTGCCGCTGGTCAGGGGGCTGGAGGCCGTGTCGTTTTCGAAGGTGAGAGTGGGCACGATCATCTGGCGTCTCTCGTAGACAGAGAAGCCCTGCTGCTGCCGGGTCCCGCCTCGGGTCGTGCCTCCGAAGCGACTGGTTCCACCGGTGCGGCTGGTGCGACTGCGGCCGCCGAAGCGAGAGGTGGCGGTCGCCGAAGTGCCGGTTGCGTCGGTGGCGCCGACCATGCCGCTGGAGTCGATGTTCTCGGGCGCCCCGGCGCCCGCGGCGGCGAGGACGCCGGCCACGGTCGTGGGAATGGGGCGGGTCTCAGCGGCGATGTCCACAGCGTCCTGGGAGACCGTGCTGCCGGGAGTAGCCGCCAGCGTGGCCGCGGCCTGCTCCATCATTTGGGCGGGCCTGGTGGCATCGATGGCCTCCATGGGCAGAGAGGCGGCCTCGGCCAGGGAGTAGGTCCACAGCAGGTCGCCATCGAGGCTGTAGGCGGTGAGCTGACGGGAGCCCGGGCGATAGATGACCGCATTACCCACGACGACGGGAGAGCTCCTCACCGGCTTCTGCATGCCCTCGACGGTGACCTTGTCCTTGGGCCTGATCTCATCGCTGGGCGGGGGAACCATCCACAGAAGATGGGGAGAGTACCCGGCGTCGCGGTAGGAGAAGTTGCCGTCGGCGTTGCTGGAGAGGGCGTAGAAGTTGCCGCTGGTGTCGCCCACGAAGACCCTGTCGCTGGCGATGGCGGGGGAGCCGACGATACTGCCCTTGGCCTCGAAGCGCCACCTGACATATCCGGTGCCGCCGTGGTCACAGGCATACAGGTACCTGCCGGCGGCGACGATAACCTTGGCGTTGGAGACGACGGGGGAGGCGAAGAGGTCCTTGTTATCCAGGGTGGTGCGCCACATGAGCCGTCCGCTGTCTGCCTGGAGGGCGTAGACGTAGCCGTCTGTCGAGGCCACGTAGACCCCCTGGTTCCAGTAGGCGGGGGTGGCTTTGATGGCTCCCTTGGTGCGGTACTGCCAGATGCGCTGGCCGCTCTCGAAGTCCAGGGCGTAGACCCAGCCGCTATCGGCGCCGATGAAGACCTTCCCATCGTGGTACAGAGGCGATGACTGAACGGAGTTGGTGGTGGAGGCGCCGGGAGGCGGCTTGGCGGCTCCCTTCTGGTAGGCGGCGGTGTTGAACTCGCCGACCTTGGTGCCTGTGGAGACATCCACGAAGTAGACGCGACCGTCGCGGCAGCCAAAGATCGCCTTGCCGTCGGCGACGACCGGCGTGGAATCCACGATGCCGCCGAGCTCCAGGGGCTGTGGCCATTTGAAGGCACCTGTCAGTCGGTCGGCGGCGTACATGCGCTGGCCGACGAAGAAGTAGACGGTGTCCTCGCCGACGACAGGGCTGGCCACGAGGTGCTGCTGATTCTGGCCGCCCGTGTCCACCGAGCACTTCCAGTTCAGCGAGATCGGCACCTCGATATCCGTGGCCTGTGGGGCGTTGTGGGTGGCGTTAGACAGGAACATGGATGCTGTGGGGCCCGCTTCGTCGCCGGCAGTCTGCGCGCACACCAACTGGAAGGGGGCTGCCAACAGCGCTAGCGCCATGAAGGCGGTTTGCACATGCATATGAAGATGCCTCCTGGACGATGCCGCACAGGCGCTCTGCGGGCCGGTACCGAGCGGGGTGCCGGTGCATAGGAACGCCGGAGTTCCGGCTCTGAGCCAGAGCCGGGGTAGGGACGGCGATGCCGCCGATCTATCGGTGTGCAATAGGGCCGGCTGCTCCCGTGGGAAGCGAGCCGCAGGGCTGGGTGGCCGGCCTCAGGCTCCATGGTTCCGGTCCGCGAGACGCCTGGAAACGGCCTCTGCCACGAGATGCCCGGGTCCCCTTGCGACGTGTATGGTGGCCGCGCGTTTCGTCGAGCCGGCGTGCCGGCCCGTCGCCGGAACAGTCTGGGCCTGAGGAAGGCATTGTCGGGCGCGAAAAACTCCTAAGACCCAACACAGGGCGACAGCGTTCCCTCTAGAGCCGGCTTCATAGCGCTGCGGCCGGAAACCCGGCCTTCGCCAAGAGTGTCATTCTGAGAGCGTCCGCTCCCGGAGGGGGCAGCTCGAAGAATCCCCTGGCATTCAACGGGATTCTTCGCCCAAGCGTCGCAAGCTCGAGCTTGC
>CAYRFY010000056.1:0-3407 GCA_964423635.1 uncultured Armatimonadia bacterium
CCCACCCTCCCGGCAGGCATCCTGTCTTCTGAGTCACGACCCGCTCTTGCTGCCGACAACAGGAAGGGCGCGGATGACCCGGCGCCGAAAGGATGTCGGGGGCTCGAGAGCCTGTCGGCTAAGCCAACTGGGCCGCCTGCGTGCCTCGGTGCCATAGCCCGAAACGCGTAGTACAAGTGTCGTCAGGGCTTTCCGGAGCCCCGCAGTGGGGGCGCGCTCAGCCACGGGGCCTCGCCGGCCGCGGATGCCCGAGGGTGCGGAAGGCCTCTACCCACAGGCTCGGCATCTCCCGCGATCGAGACGGCGAATCACGGGCTTCAGCGACACCATCTCGGAGGTCATCATGATAGCCAGGCCACTGCTTGCCCTGTGTCTCGGCCTCATCGCCCTCGCCCCGGCCTGCGCGCAACCGGAGGGCTGGCAGTTGCAGTTCTCCGACGACTTCGAGCGCGAGGCTCCGGGCGAAGACTGGAGCGGCGCGGTGATGGCCATCGAGGACGGTGCCCTGCTCCTGGGCCGTGAGGACGACATGGGCAGTAACTTCGTCGCCACCACCAGGGGCTTCGCCGGCGCTCAGCGCCTGGAGTTCGAGGCCTGGGCTCCCACCGACCGGCCGTGCGATCTCACGGCCGTGCTCAACTGCGGCGAGGACGGCTATTCCAGCGGCTACCTCTTCGGCTTCGGCTCGCGTATGAACACCCTGGGGCAGCTCATGCTCAAGAACCAGGCCGTCAAGCAGTTTGACCTGAGCATCGTCCCCCACCGGCACTACAAGATCGTCTGTCAGCGCGAGGGCAACCGGTTCATCCACACCATCGACGGGGAGGTCGTGCTCGACTACACCCACCCCGAGGCGTTGCCCGGACCCCTGTACGACCGCATCGGCTTCTACTGCTGGCATGTGGCCAAGATCGACAATGTCCGCCTCTATACCAGGGCCGAGAACGTGCAGGTGGCCGCCCACCGTAGGCTCCACGGGGGAGTTCGCGGTGAAGGCCCGGGGCTACCCCGACCCGGGGAAGATCGTCGTCTCGGTGGATGTGCCACAGATGGATGGCCCGCAGGACGTCTCGGTGCAAGTCGTGCTGGTCCGTGGGGAGCGGGAGCTGCGGAAGGCGATCCTGGGCACCGCCCCGGGAATGCGCGAGGAAGTCATCCTCGACGCCCGGGACCTTCCCGCCGGGGAGTACCGGGCCCGGGCGGAGGTGATGGCCCGAGAGAGCGAGATGACGCAGACCGCGGAGGTCTCCTGGCCCGGCAGGTCCCCCGAATTCCGGGGTATCACGGTGCTGAGCAACCTCGTCTGGGAGCTGGTAAGCACTACCTGGATCAACCCGGAGGGCCTCTACCGGTTCCACCTGCCCTGCGACCGCTGGGTCTTCGTGCGCACCCGGATTCGGGACGGGGACACCGGTCGCCTGACCGTGACCATCGATCCGGGCCGGGGCGTAGAGCCCCTGTACGTGCACCAGGGCCCCGGGGAGACGCAGGAGGCCATGAGGTTTCTGCGCGCCGGCGATCACAGCGTGCAGGTGGAGGTACAGGACGCCGAGATGAGGCTCTTGCAGGTGCGGGCGGTGCCCGAGATCCAGCACAGTCGCTACCCCACCGGCGTCTCCATCGATCAGGGCGTGCAGTATGACTGGGAGTTTCTGAGCCGCCACATTCTGCCGCACGTCAACACCATCATCAGCTCGGGCATGCCTCAAAGTGCCGAAGCCCACGCTGAGCAATGGCGGGCCGGCGGCGGCAAGTGGATCAGTTACGGCGGCCGTCCGGGGCTGCACAGCAATAAGGAGGCCGAGGTGAGCGCCCAGACCGTGGCCGACTTCTACAGTCAGCGCCCCGGCTACTCCCACCCCATGTGCGACGGCCACCTGGTGGACGAGTTCTACCACAAGGACGATCCCGCCTATCCCGCGTACCAAGGCGGCATCGCCCTGCTCAATCAGCGCTTCCCCGGCAAGGCCTTCTATCCCTACGCCGCGGGGAGCTTCGGCAAGGACGAGGGCAGCATACCCTTCGCCAAAGCGTGCATCGACGGCGGCGGCTACATCTGCTGGGAGGCGTACCTTGCTGAATGGCCCACGCAGGAGCAGGCCCTCGATGCCCTGCGGCGTTACCCGGAGCGCAATATCCTGCCCCTGGAGGACAAGCTCCCGGGTGCCACGAGGCACACCATCTGGGTGTTCGGCGCCTTCTCCTATCCCTGGCCCTATGCCGATGGCTATGCAAGCGTGAACTACAACGCCTACCTGGACATGCAGTTTCAGACGCTTGCGACGCACCCGGCGCTGTTCGGCCTGGGCGGCGTGCACATCTGGCGCTCGGGCTACTGCGACGAGGAGCGGGTGCGCTGGTTCGGGCGCATGTTCCGGCACTACTGCATCGAGGGCGCCACGGACCGTCTCAGTGAAGACCCCTATGAGCTGGGGCACATCGCCAATCCCGACTTCGCCGACGGAGAGGAGGGCTGGACACTGCAGCCCGCCGCCGAGGGCGCGATCGCGGCCGAGGATGCCACACAGTTTGGGAAGTTCATCGGCCGGTACTATCGGGGCCCCGACAGCTTCTTAGTCACCCGACGCCAGGCGGGCCGCGCCAATGTGCTCAGTCAGCAGATCACCGGCCTGGAGCCGGGACGGACGTATTCCGTCAAGCTGCTCACCGGCGACTACGGGGACTTCACCTCCGGCGTCTCCAGGCGTCAGGTGCATCCCGTGAAGGTGACGGTCGCGGGCGCGGAGCTTCTCCAGGGCAAACCGTACAGCTACCAGGAGCCGTTTCCGACCCGGGGGCGACAGGGGCAGTTCACCGATAAGAACCCGTTCTTCCTCAACTACCATTGGCAGGTGTTTCGGGCCACGGGAGAGACGGCCGAGCTGGCCATCACCGACGAGCCGGCGGCCGAGGGCCGGCAGATGCTGTATACCTTCGTCGAGGTCAAGCCGTTCGTGATGGACTGAGGACAGCCGGCAGCGTGCAGCGCCACTGTAGGGCGCGGGCCTGTACCGCGCCGAGGCCGACGGGGCAATGGCATTGCCCCCACAACGACCCGCGATGCCCCATCCATCCCCGGCCTGCGCCGTGGAGAAGCTACCGGAGGCCCGCCGAGGTGACCGACTACACCGACAGCCGCTGGATGCCGCCCTCGCCGCACCGTGAGGCCATCGTCCACAGCCTGAAAACCGGCCGCGCCCATATCCAGGAGCGAGGGCACGGGCTATGCCCGCTGTTCGTCTACGAGGACGGCGGAGCCATGGAGCTATCCCTCATGCGCCTGGTGGACGGTCAACTCATCGCGGTGGCCGACGCCGCGCTGCCACCCACCAGCACCAGGCACATCGACGTCTGCGGCACCATCGACGAACTTGAGGCCCTGTGGGAGCGGCAACCGGAGCTGGCCG
>CAYRFY010000056.1:3417-19903 GCA_964423635.1 uncultured Armatimonadia bacterium
GCGTCTACTGGAGCTGCTGGGCCACGCCATGGGTATGCTGCGGCGAATGCACGGGCGACTCGAGGCCTACCGGCGATTCTCCGAGGAGGTTGCGGCCCGGGTGCAGGAGATGGAGCGGCTGGTACATCCCGACCACGGCCCGGCTCCCGAGCTTCACGCGGAGCTGTGCCGGCGCGTTGAGCAGGGCGGCGACGCCGTCGCCTCGAGCCTGGAGAGCATGGTCGCCACCGCGGAGGCCATCCGCAAGATCGCCGGGGACTCGGAGCAGGTGCTGTACCGCTATCGCGACCTGGCCATTGAGATCGGCGCCCTGTACGAGGACATCCGCGGCGGTCGACAGTGGCGACGGCCGGACGCAGATTAGCGACACCCAACGCCGCGGGACACCGGCTCTGCCGGGCCGAAATCCGCGCACCCAACGACCCGGGGGTCTCTTGGGCCCCAGGCATCGATCCTTGCCCGGAGGCCGGCGCGTGATCTACCAAAACCGCCTGGAGAAGCTGCAGGACCCGCCGCCGCTATTGGCCGACTATCCCAGTTTCCTCGAGCCGCCGCGGTGTGATGACCGCTACCTCGCCCCACCGGTGGTGGACGAGCCCGACGGTGACCTGCTGGTGCGGGCCTGGAGGTGGTGGTACAACGCCAGGGGCATCGTGGAGATGGAGTGCCGCCTGGAGGCCGGGGCGACGGCGATGGTCATGGTCCACCCCTGGGGCATCGATGACGGCCTCGGCCTGCGAACCCCGGAGCCGGCCGGCCTGGCCTTCTTCTGCGTGAAGTACAAGAACGAGCTCTGTGGCGAGCACATCCGCCGGGTCGTCAACCCCTTCATCCGACGCCTGCGTCCCCACGTGGCCCTGGTAGGCTACTCCATGCCGCGGGTCCAGGACGATCTACGCGGGAAGCTGTACGCCTCCATCGACACACCCGTCCAGCGGCTGGACCCGGAGGACGGACGCCGGCGGCTGGCCGAGGTGATGGGGGCCCAGAGCTTCACGGGTACCCCGCTGCCCACGCAGATCGAGCTGGACCCGGACAGTCCGGTGTCCGCCTACCTGGCGGCCACGCCCTCAACGGACGCCTACTCGGGCACCAACGGGGAGGGTTTCTGGGAGTTGCCCATGCCGGTGCATGCCGCCCTGGAGCGGGAGCCCGGGGACCTGGTCTTCTACGACGGTGAGGGCTACGAGAAGGTCCGCGACTATCTCAAGAGCCGCGGCATTCGCCATGTGCTCTTGCTGGGCTACGCCACGGACATGTGTGTGAAGGCCACCACCTGTGGCTATGAGAATCTCTCGCGCGACTTCAACCTGTTCCTGGTGGGTGACGCGACGATGGCGACCTTCCCGGGCAGCACGACGCCCCGCTTCGCCACTCAAGTCGCCGTGCTCAATGCAGCCCTGCAGCAGTTGGTGACTCAGGCCGGCTGGGTGCGAACGGAGTAGAGGGAGGCCGACGGTCGGGGTCGGTCCTGAGGCCGGCTTTGACCTTGACCGGTCGTTCGGCGCCGAGGTGGCGGCCGGAACCATGGCCGGAAGTCGACGTGCGTGTCTCCCTGGCGGGCATCAGCTATAGGGCCCCGGAACGGCCGGCTGCAACACATGCCGGCGCCGTCCGGCCCGCCGCCATCTCTCCCGGAGGCCTCTCTCCATGAACCGACATCGTACATGCCGTCTCTTGAGCCTCTCCCTCGCGCCGGCCGTGGCGGCTCTCCTGCTGTCCACGGACGCCCGGGGCCTGGACCTCGTCGCCGAGGGAAGACCCGTGGCCACCCTTGTCATCCCCGACGAGGCGCTGCCGGTGGTCCGGGCGGCGGCCCAGGAGCTGCAGTACCATGTGGGCAAGTCCGCCGGGTCCGAGCTGCCCATCGTGAAGGCCTCCGCAGCCCCCGAGGGTCCGGGGCTCGTGTTTCTCGGGCCCTGTCCGCAGACCGTCCGGCTCGGCCTGAATGTGACCGCTCTGGAGCCCAATGGGTCCTTCATCCGGACCGTGGACGGCAATCTGCATCTCCTCGGCGACGACACGGACGGGCAGCCCTTCTGGGTGCAGCATGAGAACAGGACCCGGGTCGGGACGTTGTTCGCCGTGTACGAGATCCTGGAGAAGGACCTGGGTGTGCGCTGGCTGTGGCCGGGGCCACTGGGTGAGGTGATCCCGCGGCGTGAGAGCATCACTCTCACGCCCACTGACCGGACGCTGAAGCCCCCCTTCGTACACACCCGCTGGCGCGACGGCGGCACCTACTCGGCCGGAGCGCAGGGCTGGGCCTCCCAGGCCACGCGCTCGAAGTTCCTCAATGAGCAGGGCAAGTGGCTGCGTCGGCACCGCTTCGCCATGGGCGTCAACATGGACATGGCCCACTCGTACACCGACTGGTGGGAGCGGTTCGGGCCGGAGCACCCGGAGTACTTCAACCTCCTGCCGGACGGCACCCGGCGGTCCGACCCCACCTACCACGGCGCGGCGCCCTCGCTGATCTCCATGTGCGTCGGTGAGCCCGGGGTGCGTCGGCAGAAGATCGAGGACTGGCTGGCCCGGCGCTCGCCACAGAAGCCGTACATCGACGCCAGCGAGAACGACACGCCGGGCAAGTGCACCTGCCCGCTGTGCATGGCCATGGACGTGCCCGACCCGGAGAGCCCGGTCCCCTTCGCCGAGCGCCTGCAGG
Organism: uncultured Armatimonadia bacterium; assembly: GCA_964423635.1. Taxonomy (GTDB): domain Bacteria; phylum Armatimonadota; class Zipacnadia; order Zipacnadales; family JABUFB01; genus CAYRFY01. Next base: position 6,086 of record CAYRFY010000056.1, read on the forward strand.
AGGCGGAGAAGGCCTTTGCCCACGGGAAGCCCGAATGGCCTCAGGCTCTGGGCTCGCTGTCCGACCGCTACGCCCGGTTCTACCTCGCCCTGCAGGAGGAGGCCCGGAAGGTTGATCCGGATGCCGTGGTCATGGGCTATGCGTACGCGAACTACGTCAGGCCGCCTAGGGAGACCAAGCTCAACCCGAACATCATCATCGGAATCGTCCCTGCGTTGATGTTCCCCTGGACCGAGGAGAAGCGAGAGGCCTTCATCGAGCAGTGGGAGGGCTGGTCGGCGACCGGCGCACGCCTGCTGCTGCGGCCGAACTACATGCTCGACGGCCACTGCCTGCCGATCAACTTCGCCCGGGCCCTTGGGGAGGACTTCTCCTTCGCCATCCGTCACGGCCTGATCGGCACCGACTTCGACTCCCTCACGGGCCAGTACGCCACGCAGGGCCTGAACCTGTACATGCTGGCGCGGCTGCATGGGGCTCCGGCGCTCGAGCCCGAGGCGATCATGGAGGAGTTCCTCAGCGCCTTCGGCCCCGCGACCGGCCAGGTGCGGGACTACTTCGCCCATTGGGAGGCCATCTCGAGGCAGGCCACCGAAGAGCAGGTGGGCCACTGGGCGAGCTTCTACAAGGAAGCCGACGGCCTTTTCACCGAGGCCGCCATGAGCCGGGGGCAGGACCTGCTGTCCCGGGCCGTCCGGGCTGCGGAGGGGGACGCCGGAGCCACGGCGAGGGTAGAGTTCCTGAGCAAGGGGCTCCGCCATGCCGAGCTGGTCCTGGCCACTCAGCGGGCCTACCGGGACTACAAGCAGACCGGGGAGCTTGCGCCCTACGCCCGGGTGCTGGAGACGCTGGACGAGTTCCGCGCCCTGACCGAGGGCGACCTCATCGCCAACATGGCCTACCTGAGCTGGTCGGAGGCGAGCACCTGGGACAGGGCGCTGGTCAAGCTCATGGCCACTCCCGGCCGCGAACTGCCGGACACCTGGCTGCTCTCGTGGGACCCGGAGAGGGTCGGCGAGGCTCAGCGCCGGTTCGCCGAAGACTCAGACACGGCGGGCTGGCTGCCTGTGGGCATCAACAGCCCGTGGGAGGAACAGGAGGTCGGCCGGCGCTGGGAGCAGGAGCACGGCCGACCCTTCGACGGCATCGCCTGGTACCGCAACCGCTTCTCCCTGGAGCCCGAGGACGCCGGGCGACAGGTGCGCCTGGTCTTCGGGGCCGTGGATGAGGCCTGCCGGGTATGGGTCAACGGCGAGCAGCTTCTCGACCGCCCCTACCCGTACCGGGGGAACCCCAACTCCTGGCAGGAGGCGTTCGAGGTGGACGTCACCGAGACGGTGCGCTTCGACAGGCCAAACACGCTGGTCGTCCGGGTCGAGGACAACACCGGCGCCGGAGGCATCTTCAAGCCCGTCTGGATCGTGGTCGCGGATGCCCCCGCCCCGGCCGAGAGCAATCTGATTGGGGACGGCACCTTCGAGGACGGACCGGGGGAGTGGAAGCAGAGCATCATGTGTGGCACCTTCGACCTCGCCATCGACGACACCGTGGCCCGCACGGGGAGGGCCTCTGCCCGTGTGCGCTGCACGGCGCTGGGCAACGAGGACGACCGGCGCAGGCTCCGCACCCGCGCCTGGGGCCGGTGGCATCGGGCGGTGGCCCCGATGGCACAGGACACCACCTACCGCCTGCGGGCCTGGGTGCGCACGGCCCCCGGGTTCGCGGGAACGGTCAGGGTCTGGGTCACCGGCACCACCGGGCAAACGCTGGAGGCCAAGATGCTCAACACCGACGGTATCTGGCGCCAGGTGACAGTACCTGACATCGTCCCCGCCGGAGACGGAGTGGGGCTGTACCTGAACCTGTTCGACGCCACCGGCACAGTCTGGTTCGACGATCTCGAGCTGCAGGCGCAGGACTGATCTTGGCGCCCATGCATCACCCCACAACGCGGAGCATCCCCATGCGATATGACGCCGCAATCCTCGTCGGGCTGCTCGTGGCCGCTCCGGCGCCGGCCGCCCCTGTCGGGCCGGCTCCCTACGCCATCTCCGGCTACTGGATGTTCGGCCGTGCCGAGACGGGGCAGTGGGCTCCGGCCCTGGACCGCGTGAGGAGCCTGGGCGCCGACACCGTGGTGCAGTTCGGCCCCGTGCTCAGGCACCTGTCCTCCGAGGAGCGCACCGAGATGGATCGAGACCCCGCCTGGGGCGTGGGCGAGGTCTCCCTGCTGCAGGCGACGGTGGAGCAGATGCGGACGCTGGACGAGCACAACGTCCTGCGGCGGGTCTTCGTGCTGTCGAGCCGCGAGAGTTACGGCCCGGCGCTGGTGGTCCGCCCGGAACTAGACAGGTGCTTCGAGATCGCGGACAGCTTGATCTGGCGGCTGATCCTGCCCTCCGAGGCACCTACCGACCGCGAGCGAGACGTGACCGCAGGCGGCGAGTACGACGTGGTCTTCATCCGCGGGCGCCGCTGGGATTCGGTGGCCGAGCTGCTGAACGAGGCCGGCAGGCGCGATATGCGGGTCTACGTGGGCATGCCCTGTCCGCCCTCGAACCCCCAGTACCCGTGGGACCCGTGGCTGGAGATGATGCCCGATATGGTGGAGGTCTCGCGGCGCGTGCTGCAGGACTACTCGCAGCGTCTGGGCGACAAGCCGGCCTTCGCCGGCGTCTACCAGAGTCGCGAGCTCCCGGTGAACGCCCGGCCTCTGGCCGCCGTGCTGGAGGCATACCGGCAGATGCACCCCGTCGTGCGGGCCGCTCTGCCGGGCAAGGCGATCCTGATCTCCCCGTACTGGGACGCAAGGATCAAGGACGGCCGCGATGGTTCCGCTCCCGAGGACATCCGGGAGGGAATCCGCCAGATCGGCCGCTGCGATGTGGACATCATCGCTCCCCAGGACAGCCGCGGGACGGCGAAGGTCGGACTGTTTTGGCCCCACCAGGCCAATGAGCCCGTGGACCGGCGGGTGCTGCCGGCGGTGGGCGAGGGGACATACGCCGAGGCCTACCGAGCCAACACCAGGGCCTTCTACGAGGCGGCGCGTCTCGGCGTGCAGGACCTTAAGAGAGAGGATGGCATCACCGTGCAACTGTGGGCCAACATCGAGGCCTTCGAGCCCGGCGTGGGTGAGCCGTGCGGCAGCTTCACCGATTGCCAACGCACCACCAAGGAGCGTCTCGACCAGGCGGTGATGTTCGCCGGGACGGCTCCCTCCAAGCTTATCAGCTACATCTACGACAGCCTCTACACCTGCGAGGCGGGCCACGAGCTATCACTGGCGGACGAGATCGCCGCCGACCGGCGGCGCCCGATCGTGGTGGACGCCGCCTACGAGAAGCAGGAGGGCGCCGCAGGCCTCTGCGTAACGGGCTACCACATCGAGGGGTGTGAGGTGATCTTGGAGTGGGAGGAAGCCGGCCGCGCCCAAGGCTTCAGGGCGCCTGCGGGCGCCGTCGCCTCTGCGCGACCCGACCTTCCGCCCCTGCTGCAGACGGTGCGCATACCCTTCGGCCGGCGGCCGAACCTGCTGGCAGTATCCGTCGAGGGGCCCGCCGGCCGCTCCCGGCATGCGCTCTACCTGCCGGCCGACGGAGACTGAGAGCGAGGGTTACCACAGGGGGTTCGGCTTCTGCATTCCGGGCCTTCGGGCCAACCGCCGCGGCCCCGACCGCGGGAGCCGGACGGCGTCCGGTCCCCGACCTCCCGCCGGAAAGAGACGCGCCCCGGCGCCCGGGCCACTCGTCGACGGCAGCCCCCTATCGTTCGCCAACCGCCTCCGCGATTGCCGCCAGCAATTGCTTCACGTCCACTGGCTTGCGCAGACAAAGGGCGGCCCCGGCACGGATGAGATCCTCGGTCAGGTCTTCCTCGAGGCGACCGGTGAGCACCACCACCGGCGGCGGCGGGTCGAGACGTGTGGCCTCGGCGATCACCCGCCTCCCGCCACCTCCCGGCATCAGCAGATCGCTGACCACCACATCAAAGGGTGCCCTGCCCAGCTCGGCCGCCGCCTGTTGTGCGTCCGCGACGGCCACGATGCTGAATCCGTGATTCTGCAGCAGATCCACGATCATCTGGCGGACGTCGCCGTCATCCTCTGCAACCAGTATCACAAGACCGCTACCGGACCGAGGCCCGGGAGACGAGGCCCCGGTCGGCTGCGGGGCTTCGCCGCCCGCCGCCCCGGTGACGGCGGGCAGACGAACCTCGAAGGTCGTTCCCACGCCCACCTCGCTCCGGACCGTGATCTCGCCCCCATGCGCCTTGATGATCCCGTGCGACACGGAAAGGCCCAGTCCGGTGCCCGGCGTCTCGCTGTCTCCCAGTCGCCCCTTGGTGGTGAAGAAGGGCTCGAAGATGCGGTGCAGATGCTCGGGGGCGATGCCGGCTCCGGTGTCGGCGATGGTGACGACGATGTCGCCTTCACCCCGTTCCGAGGGAGCATGGGTCACCGCAAGTGAGAGCGTCCCACCCTCGACCATGGCGTGGCAGGCGTTGATGATGAGGTTGAGAAACACCTGCTCCAACTGGCCGGGATCGGCGAAGGCCATCTTCGCCGCGGCGTCATAGTGTCGCCGGACGTGGATCCCGGCGGTCTCCACCTGTCGCGAGGCAATGCTCAAAGCCGCTTCCAGGGCCTCTTCCACACGCGAGTTGACCCGCCTGGGCTCCTGAGGTCTGGCGAAGCGCATGAGCTCTTCGGAGATAGAGGCCCCCCTCTGTGTGCCCCGCAGAACGGCCTCCATCAGTTTGTGGTGTTCCTCCGGAGTGTCGATGGCCTGGGCGAGCTGAGCGCGTCCCGAGAGGATAGCCAGGATGTTGTTGAACTCATGGGCCACGCCGGCCGAGAGCTGTCCCACGGTGGCGAGCCGCTGGGCGTCTTCGGCCTTCTTGTGGTCGGTGATGTCAAGCAGGGCCTCCACAAGACAGGGCCGCCCGGCCAGGGCAACGGCGGCCACCGTGCGCAGTACCGTGCGCTGCTGACCGTCGCCTCTGAGCAGCACGGCTTCGGTCCGTTGGCCCACGGGCTCCGTCGGCACGGGCTCCTGCCCGGGGACGGTGACGAAGCGCCGGTACTCCTGCCCGACCACGCTGCTCTCGCCGGCCCCGATGAGCTGCAGGGCCGCCGAGTTGGCGTACTGAATCAGGCCGCTCTCGGTCTCGACGATCATCACGGCGGTCGGGACCGTGCTCAGTATCGCCTGCAGCCGCGTTTCACTGTCGCGAGCTTCGCGCAGCGACAGTGTGGCGCTGAGGGCATCGGCCAGCCGCCGCCCGATGTCCTGCAGCAGGGCGGTCTCATCGGCGGTCCACTCGCGCTCGTGGGAGCACTGGTGCAGGCCCAGAGCCCACGGGGCCCCTACCTTCGGATGGAGCGCCACGGCAAGCAGCGATCTGACCAGGAAGGTCGCAGCGGTAATACCCTCGACCGGCGGAGCGCCTTGTCCTCCGTAGGCGACGGGCCCGCCTGATGCCTGGAGGTCGCGGGCGATGCGGGCGTTGCCCTCATCGAAGACAATCGGCTCTCCCGTTGGGATGCCAATGGGGTACGCCGGGCGAGTGTGTGCCACCGGCACGGTGAAGAACGCCGCCTCCGGGTCGCATGGGTACAGTAGCCAGGCGCGGTCGGCCTCGAAGATGGACAGGACCTCGGCGATGACGTCGCTGAGCATCTGGTCCAGATCGTCGGTGCCGCGGATCGCGCGGTCGACGCGCTCCATACTCTCCAGGGCGAAGAGCCGGGCCCGCCGCGCGCGTTCCTCACGCTTGCCTGCCGTGAGGTCTCGAACCACCGCCTGCGCCACACCCCGGGCGGCGTCGATGACCCTCGAGTCGACACTCACTTCCACCCACGTTCCGTCGGCACGCCTGAGCTCTGTCTCGTGACCCGTCGAGCCGCCGCGGACCAGCCGTGCCAGAAGCTCCCTTAGCGTGTCGCTCTCGGCGGCCCCGGCCTGCAACGCCGCCATCGCCGGCAGGTCCTCGCGGGAGAGCCCCACCAGCTCCGCCGCCCTGTCGTTGACGTCCAGCAGCCGGCCGTCCGGTGCGTGGACGAAGACCGCATCCCCCGCCTGGTCGAATAGCGCGCGGTACAGCTCCTCCGCCTGTCTGCGCTCGGTGATGTCCACAGAGACGGACAGGATATGCTCCCTACCGCCGAGAGTGATGGCCTCGGCCGACATCACGCCATAGGCGATGGTGCCGTCCTTGCGCCGGAAGGACACCTCGCGTCTCCGGGCCGCCGCACCCGGCACCAGATCGCGCAACCACTCCTGTCGCGCATCGGAGCCGAAGATCCCCAACTCCACGGAAGTGCGCCCGATGGCCTCTTCCCGGGAGAACCCGGCACGCCTGCAGAACTCATCATTCACATCCACCAGTTGGCCGGTCTCGCCGTCGGCCACGGTGACCACCACCGGGGTGGCGTAGAAGAGCTTGGAAAACCGGGTCTCCGACTCCCGCAGAGCCGCCTCCACCCGCTTGAGGTCCGTGACATCCGTCACCAGAGCGAAGGAGCCGGCCACCTGCCCGGCGCCGTCGTGCAGTGTGGTGGCGTTCATGATGACGTGCACGTCGGCTCCGGAGCGGTGCTTCAGGGTGGTCTCATACCGCCGATGCGGGTCCCTGCCGATCCGGTCGGTGGAGTCGAGGATCCTCTCTAGCCCCGGACCCTCGGCGAAATGCATGGGAGCCCTGCCGATGATCTCGTCCCGTGAGTACCCCAGCATGTCGCATAGCGACTGGTTGACGTCCACCGTCGTCAGGTCGGGCGCGATGCGCCAGTAGCCCTGGGAGGTGTTGGCAATCAGCGTCCGGTGAAGCTCGGCGCTCTCGCGCAGGGCTCTCTCCGTCTGCCGGCCGGCGGTGACATCCACACCGATGGCCCAATCGTGCCAGCCCGGGATCGGGTACAGTGCGGAGATATTGGACCACGCCACCGTCCGGACCGAGCCGTCTCTGGCCACCAGGTCGCATTCCGCATCCACCCCGTAGGAGCGTCTCTCACCCCATTCGCCCAGCATCCGCTCCCGGTACTCGTCGTCGGGGTACAGAAGCTCCCACGGGCGAGGGTGACCCACGATCTCCTCGGCGCTGTAACCCGTGACCTCCTCGCACCGGCGGTTCCAGAAGACGAAGCGCCCCTGCTCATCGAGGGCATTGAGCATCACCGGCATGTTCTGCAGCACATCGAGAAACCGGGAAGCGGGCACGGGTTGAGTGCCACCGCCCGCGTAGCGATGGTACCCGTCGAGGAGGTGCTCCAGAGCTGAGGCCAAGTGGTCACAGAGAGAGGGGGAGATAGGTGAGGGAAGTGTGGGGGCGAGCCGCAGGAGCGCGGCGTTGTGCAGATGCAGGAGGGTGCGCGTGTCGTGATCGCCGGCGGCCAGGGAGGCGCCCACGGCGGCGGCCTGCTCGGCACCCGCGGTCAACTCACCGGAGAGCAGGGCCGTGAAGGCCGCATCGTAGGCACTCCGGGCTTCGTCGAGCCGCATCGTCATCATCCTCGCACCGGATCCCAACGGGTCCCGGGTCGTGCAGTGTGGAGAACGGGCCGTCACACCACCGGCGCAGACGCCTGTAGCACCCGTCGGAGCTCCGCCGCAGTTGGCACAAGCCCCCCCGGGGGTCGCCGTCGACGCCACGGCCGCCTGGACGCGGCGGGTCGCGTCCGGGCGGAGGAGTATCGCCGGGTCGGGACCGTATCCGGAAAGGCCCCGGCGCCCCGGGATCACTCGATGCTGTCGTCGTCGTCCTCCGGCGAGGGCTCGGACTTCTCGCCCTTATCCGATTTGGTGCTGTCGGTTCGGTCGGCCTTCGGGGTCGTCTCGCTTCCGGCCTTGTCCTGCGCCGGCTCCGCCTTCTCCTCGGCACCGGGCTCGATGGCGTTGTCCGGCGGCACCTCATTGGTCACTTCGGGTTTGGGAGGTCCAACCTTGACGATCCTCGTCTGGGGCGAGTAGGTGTCGGTATGGAGACGCTCGGTCTTGACCACCTTGCCCCCCCGCTTGACGACCCTGGTCAGGGTCACCCGCGTACCGTTGCGGCCGGGCTTGTCCACCTCACGCTTGCCGGGCTCCACGTCCGAACTGGGAATCTCCCGGGTGGCGTGGGAGATCGTGGCGATGCCGCTGCGCTCCAACTCCACCTCGTAACGGTCCTCACGGCTGCCCAGGATCTTGACCGTCATCGACGAGTCGCCGATCGAGCCGATCACAAGGATGGGGTGCCGCAGGGTGTTGCGGATCCGCAGGTCCGCCTGGCCCCAGTAGATGGTGGCGTCCCTGCCCGAGGGGGCGTAGGTCACCGGGCGGGAGTGCTTGTGGCGCTCCACCACTGTCAGGTTGGCCAGCAGCGCGGCGTTGTAGACCGTGGTGGCCACCTGGCAGACGCCGCCTCCGGTGGAGGGCTCCACTTCGCCATCCACGAAGATCGGCGCCTCGCGGAAACCCCGCTCGGCCAGCCGCGGGCCCGTCCGCTGGTTGAAGGACAGGACGTCTCCGGGCATGACCACGGTCCGCCCCAGGCTCTTGATGGCCAGACGGAGATTGTGCGTCCGGGCCACCTGGGAGGGGCGGAAGCGTGTGGTATACGAGGCCAGGACAACCTCCAGGTGCGACAGGTCCTCGGCGCTGATGGCGGGCTGTTTGACCTTCACCGCCACCTGGACGGAGCTCTGCTCGGGGTCTGCCAGGATCGAGGCCAGCTTCGCCCGCGTGGCTTCGATGTCCAGCTCAACCCCCGTCTTGCCGGGGATGACGTGGACCTTGTCGCCCTCCACATCGATATCCGCGTTCTTCGGGGCCTGGTAGACCTCGTCGGCAAGCTCCTTGAGGTATGACTCCAGCCTGTCTCTGTCCACATCCACGCGCACGGGGATATCCGCGCCGCTGCGCAGGAGGCTGATCTGCGTGACAATCTGCCTCAGCAGATTGCCTTCTCGCCCCACGCGGTGCGCATCGGCCAGGGCCTCGTCCAGTAGAACCAGGCGGCCCAGGTCCTCGGCGGAGGCCTCGGCCTTCCCCTGCGCCCACTTCAGCGTGATCTCCGCCGGCAAAGTGGCCACCCAGCGCTTCTCAACCTCCGCCGCGGCCTGGCTGCGGGGCAGGTTTCCCACCTCTATCCCCTGGATCCGCACATTGGGAGCCAGGCGATCGCCACTGCTGAACCGTTTGGTAGCCTGACAGGCGACTACAGTAGCAGCGAGCAGCAACAGGAACGTCGCCAGGACCAGCCACAGGAACCGTTTCTTCACACGAATACGTCTTTTACGTGTCACCATCGTTCACCAGGACGCATCGGGAAACCCGACCCAAAGTGCGCACATCTTCCGGCTCGCGGTGCGAGCCTGCGTCGCTGGCCGTTGTACAAGCCCCTGGAAGGGTCTCTTGCCTCCCCAACCGCGCCAGCACGTTCTCCTATTAGTGCCCCCACAACCCCGTCGTCAAACGCGCCGGGGCATTTCAGTTGGGTCCTGGGGGCGATCCGAGCCATCGGCGGTGGCGCCTACTCCAGCTTGGTGTGCCTGGCCCGCATCTCCTCTTCGGTCGTTCCGAGCCTGTGCATCAGTCTCATGACCATGGCCTCGCAGTGGATCAGGAGGCACTGCTCGAACAGCGATCCGGGAGGCTGTCTGGAGGGAGGCTCAAGGCCGGGAGTGGTGATGGGAGACTGGATCCACAGCACCAGGTCCACCACCCGGGCGATGGGAGACTTGGCGTGAGCGGTGATCGCCGCCGTCCGCGCGCCTCTCGTGGTGGCCGCCTCGGCGGTGGCGAGGGTCGTGCGGGTCTGACCCGAGCCGCTTCCGCAGATGAACAGGTCACCCGGCTCGATGGCCGGGGTGATCGTCTCACCGACGGCATGCGAGGAGATGCCCAGGTGCATCAGGCGCATGGCGAAGGTCTTCATCACCAGTCCGCTGCGCCCGGCGCCACACACGAAGACCCTGTTGGCGCTCTGGATCGCGTCCACCAGGGCCTCGAGCTGCGCCTCATCGGTCTCCGCGACGACTCTTTGGATCTCGCTGACGATCTGTAGCTCTACCTCATTCTGGGACATGGTCATACGACGTCGGGTGACCGGCGCGCCCGAAGGCACCCACCGGTGGCGCGGGGTCTGTCCCACGCCCACACCCTCACCCGTCTTCTCCCTTCTCAGCGGGCCGTGTGGTCACGACCACACACCGGTCCAAATTCATGTACTTGCGGGCCGCGGCCTGAACCTCCGCGGCCGTTACCTTCTCGATGGCCTCCGCATAGCGCTGCCCCTCGTCGTATCCCAGGCCGTACAACTCGTCCAGGGCTTCCGAGAACACTCGCTGCCTTGCGCTGCCCAGGTCCACCTCATGCGCCGCGATGCACATCATCTTGGCACGCTCCAGCTCCTCCTCCGCCGGTGGCTCCTCCTGCACCGCCTTGACCAGCTCCTCGACGATCTGCTCCACCTTCTCCAGCGTCTCCGGCTGGGTGCCGGCATAGATCAGGTTGTAGCCGGGCTCCACCCCCCGCACGGGCACCATGTGCGTGGCGTAGACCAACTGGTCACCCCGCAACTTGCGATGCAGCCTTCCACCGGGGTAGTACACCCCCGAGAAGGCGGCGTCCAGCACGTCGAGAGCAAAGCGGTCGGGGCTATCCAGTTGCGGCCCCATGAACCCGATGGTCAGGATGCCCTGCTGCTGATCCCGCTGCTCTTGGATCCTCACCTGCTCCGTGGGCCATCGCGCCGGAGCCAACTGCAGGGCGGCCGTATCGCCGCCGGGCCAGTCGCCAAACTGATCCTTCACGACCCGGTACACCTCGGCCCGGTCCACGTCGCCGTAGACCGCCAAGACCATGGCCTGGGGCTGCAGGATCCGCCGATGGTGCGCGATGAGTTGGTCCCGGGTCAGTGCCGTCACGCTCTCCCGGGTGCCCAGCGGGTCCAGGGCATAGGGATGGCCTTCGAAGAGCCGCGCCTTCATCATGCGGTCGGCCACGGCGTCCACGTCCTCCTGCTGGGCCTCGATGGCGGCGAGGGTGAGCTCCCTCACTCGGGTCAACTCGGCCTCGGGGAAGCTTGGATTGCGCATGCAGTCGGCGGCCATGCTCAGCAGGAACTCGGTGTCCTCGGCCAGTGCCGTACCGCCGACGCCGAAGCTATTGCGGCCCGAGTTGGCGGCCAGCGAGGCACCGCGGTCTTCCAGGGCCTGGGCGATCTGCAGCCGGTCCTTGCTCGCGGTGCCCCGTGTCAGCATGGCGGCCATGATCCCGCCAATGCCCGCGTCCTGCGGCGTCTCGTAGCGCAGCCCGCCGGGGAAGAAGGCCTGCACACTCACCATCGGCGCCTGGTGGTCCTCACGCACCAGCAGGGTGAGGCCGTTATCCAGCCGCGTCTTGCGGGTCTGAGGCCGCTCAACCTTCGAAGCCTCGGCCGTGGGGGTGGCCGAGGTCTTGCCCGGCCGGCGAACAACCACCGTGCGATTGGTGGTCTTGAAATACTCCCGCGCCACGGCCTGCACGTCCTCAGCGGTCACCTGCAGGATGCCGTCCACGTAAGTGCGGCTGAACCCGGCGTCTCCCGTGCTGATAAAGTCACGTCCCAGCGTCTCGGCCCAGCTCTCCACATCGCCCTGCTGGTAGACGAGCACGGCGGCCTTCTGCTTCTTGCATCTCTGCAGCTCGGCCTCCGAGACGGGCTCGGTCTTCAGCCGCTCAATCTCGGCCGCGATGGCGCTTTCGGCCTCCTGCAGCTTCTCCTCATCGCACACGGCCAGCACGGCGGTCTTGCCCGCGTCGTAGACGGGGGTATCCGAGAAGCACTGGATGGCGTCCACCAGGCCCTGATCGTCCCGGAGCTTGGCCACCAGTCGCGAGCCGGCGCCGGAGCCCAGGATGTCCGCCATCACGTCCAGGGCATAGAGGTCCGGATGGAAGAGGCTGACGGTACGGAACGCCACGCCCAGGTACGCCCGGGACAGCGTGGGGTCAATCTCCTCGTTGCGGCGCTCGCTCATCTGCGCGGGCTCCCGGGGCAGCGCGGGAAACTGAGTGCCCGTGCGCGGAATGTCGCCCAGACACTCCTGGAGCGTGCCCAGCACGTGCTCCGTCTCGACATCGCCCACCACGACCACCACCACATTGTCCGTGGTATACATGCGCTGGTGGAACTTCACAAGGTCATCCCGGGCGATGGCCTTGAACCGCTCCGGATATCCGATGACCCGGTACCGCTCCGGGTGCACGGTGAAAAGCGTGCTCTGCAGAAGGTACCACATCTTCCTGTCCGGGTCGTCATCACCCATCTGCATCTCCCGCAGGATGATGCCGCGCTGGGTGTCGATGTCGCTTTGGTGGAAGGGGGGGAAGAACACATAGTCCGAGAACATGCGGATCATCTGATCCACGTACTTGGCGGCGCTGACCATGTGATAGCAGGTGTGGGAATAGGAGGTGTAGGCGTTGGTCTGGTTGCCCAGGGCCTCCTGCAGGTTGTCGATCTCCTCGGCCGTCATGGAACGCGAGCCCTTGCCCAGCAGGTGCTCGATGTAGTGGAAGATGCCGCCGCCGAGGTACTCCGCCTCATAGGCGCTGCCTGCCCGGACGTAGAAACGCACCGCAGCCACCGGGCTGGAGTGCATCTCGTCGACCACCACGGTCAGACCGTTGGGCAGCGTCCGAACCACCGGTTCGGCCTGCGCCATCTGCAATACGACGATCAGAAGACCCAGCGTGAGGAGGCCTTTGCTCGGAGTGCGTGGGTGTCGCCTCATGATACCTTCCTTCCATGCGGTCTCGGACCCGAATTGTGGGTCCGCCTGCGCTTCGGGAGGCCACTACAGACACAACGGCCGGCGGACCAGTGGCGGCCGCCGGCGTTTGCGACATGGTGCGGTTGCGCCTCTTGGTCTGTGTCGGGGACCGTCCCTTCTCCCTCGCGCACGGTCGATGTCCGGTCTGGATGACACAATGGAGGACAAGGGTGCGCTATCACGCCGAGTCTGTCAAGCACATTTGTGGCGGGCCCGCCCAGTCCCCCGCCGGGCCACGGGCGCCTTCCCCCAGACGCGGAAGCACCCGGAGAGCCGCTGGGCCGCCCCGGGTGCCTGCCGCCAATAGCTCAGATTCTCCGCCCCCGGCCGCCCCGCGACCTACCTCAGCTCCCACAGCCCGACGGTGGTCGACTTCGGAGCCAACTGCAGCGTGAACTCCTCGCCTGAAGGCGCATCGACCGGAGCGAGGCACACCCTGTCCGGCTCGGCGGCGGAGTTCACGTCATCGGCATTGGCCGAGGTGAGCGTGCGGGCGATTCCCGAGACCGCGGTCGACCCATGGAGCGACACGGTGACCTCCATCGGTTCCGTCAGATGCAGGTTGGTCAGCGAGAGCACCAGCCGGCCGGCGGCCTCGCTGTGGCTGGCAGAGACGCTCAGGGGCAGCACATGCTCGCGCCGGCCCTCAAGGGAAAACTCATGCCGCTCGCACACCACATCGGCCCGCAGCGAGTAGTTCCCCATGTGGCTCTTGTATAGATCGAATACATGATATGTGGGGGTCCTCCACATGGCCGCGCCATCGGTCTGCAGCAGGCACTGCAGCACGTTGACGGTCTGGGCGATATTGCCCATGGTCACCACGCCGGCCTGGCGGTTGAACACGTCCAGCACCACGGCGGCGGAGAGGGCATCGCGAAGCGTGTTGGGCTGCCACAGGCCCACGTCCGCCTCCGGATGCCACACTCCCCACTCGTCCACCACGATGCCGATCCTGCGCCCACGGTCGAAGTGGCTCATGAGCTGGCTGAGCCGGTTGATGGCCTCCTCCAACTCCA
>CAYRFY010000057.1:0-8884 GCA_964423635.1 uncultured Armatimonadia bacterium
AAACATGCTCCGCCGGAATAAGCATGCAAACAGCGGGGCATGAGCTGATGTGTCATCTCGTGGCTTCCCGCAGCGCCACGAGCTTGGCGGCTGCGGCCCCCGAGTCGATGGCCTGCCGCGCCACGGAGAGAGCTTCGTGCATGTCGGCGGCCTTGCCCCCCACATAGATAGCGGCGGCGGCATTGAGAAGCACCACATCGCGCCGGGGGCCTTCCTCGCCCTGCAGGACGGCGAGCAGCATCGCCGCCGACTTCTCCGGCGGGCCTCCGACGAGTGCGTCCAGCTCCACGGGCTCGAGGCCGAACTGCTCCGGTCCCCACAGGGCGCTGTGCACCGCGCCGTTGCGCAGCTCAGTGACCTGCGTGTCGCCACAGGTGGATAGCTCGTCCATTCCCACCAGTCCGTGAACCACCAGGGCATGTTCCGCTCCCAACTCGAGCAGAGCGGAGGCCAGAAGCTCGGTGAACTGCGCATCGAACACGCCGATCACCTGGCGCCTGGAACCCGCCGGGTTGGTGAGCGGGCCCAGAACGTTGAACACCGTGCGCAGGCCCAGGTCACGCCGCGGGCCGATGGCGTACTTCATTGCCGGATGGAGTGTGGGGGCGAACAGAAAGCCGATCCCCAGCTCGTCCAGGCACTCGGCGACCGTCTCCGGCGCAGCCTCCACATTGACCCCCAACTCGCGCAGCACATCGGCGCTGCCGCACCTGCTGGACACCGCCCGGTTGCCGTGCTTGGCGATCGGCACCCCCGCTCCGGCTGCGACGAACGCCGCCGCGGTGGAGATGTTGAAGGTGTCTGCTGAATCTCCGCCGGTACCGCAGGTATCCACCACATTCTCGTGCTTGCTGGTGATCTGCACCGCACTCTCGCGCATCGCCCGGGCGAACCCGCCGATCTCCGCGGGGGTCTCGCCCTTCATGCGCAGAGCTACCAGCAGGCTCCCGATCTGCGCATCGGTGGCCTCGCCCTGCATGATCACGCACATGGCGTCATGGGCTTCCTGAGCGGTGAGACTCTCGAAGTTCACGACCTTAGCCAGTGCGTGCTTGAGCATGGCAGTCTCCCTTTGGCCGGAGATGTCCCGGAATCCGCCGCCCCGCCCGGCGACCGGCGCGTCACGACGGCGCAGCGCTATTCGACATCACGAGTGCCGATCCCTCTGCGCCGCATCGGCCATGGCCGATGCCCTCGCTCCCCGGCCGCACCAGGTGAACGGCGTGGTCACTGGGCCCGCGCTCCTAGGCCAAGACCTCGCGCTTGAGGAAGTTGCGCAGCAGATCCATCCCCGGGCCGGTCATCACAGATTCGGGGTGGAACTGGACGCCATCGATGGGATAGTGCTTGTGCCGCAGCCCCATGATCTCGCCCTGATCGCTCTCGGCGGAGATTTCCAGGCAATCCGGCAGACTCTCGCGCTCCACCAATAGCGAGTGGTACCGAATGGCTTCGAAGGGGTTGGGGAGCCCCTCGAAGATCGTCTTGTTATCGTGGTGGATGGGCGAGGTCTTCCCGTGCATCAGGCGCCCGGCGCGCACCACCTTGCCTCCAAAGACCTGCCCCATGGACTGGTGGCCCAGACACACCCCGAGGATCGGCACCTTCCCGGCCATGTGGGCGATGAGCTCGCAGGAGATCCCCGCCTCCGACGGTGTGCAGGGCCCCGGGGAGATCACGATGCGCTCCGGGCCCTTGTCCTCCACCTCCTGCACGGAGATCTTGTCATTGCGGTACACCTCCACGCTCTCCCCCAACATCGAGAGGTACTGCACCAGATTGTAGGTGAACGAATCGTAGTTGTCGATGAGGATGATCATGGTCCGTGTGTGTCCTCAGGGGGTCGTTGTGTGGTCAGTCGTGCCCGGCCGTTGCGCGGCTATTCTCGCACGTGCGCGCGGGGCTCGTCAAGCAAGGGACGGTTGCGCAAGGAACGATCAGGCGCTCAGGGGATAGGCCGCCGTATGCAGATGGATCGTCCGGCCCGAGTCGATGGCGTCGTCCAGCGGAGCTTCTCCCCAAACCGACCAGCACGGCGCGGAGGTTCGCCTCGGGCCCGTGCCACGGCCAGGCGGCGATCGCGCCGGGCGGGAGGGTGGCCGACGGAGCGGCTGCGAGCGGCAGGGCTGCGCCGCGGAACTTGCTTCAGACGTCAAGGAGTGCGCCCATACAGGCGTCTACTCCCACACCAGCGCGACGCCCAGGGCTTCCCCGGGATGCTCGTAGAGCAGGTCGAAGGCCTCCCTGGCCCGGGCGGCAGGGAAACGGTGGGTGAGCATGTTGGCGGTGCGGAAAGTGCCGGAGGCCAGGATCTCCAGAGCCATGTCGGAGAACACGGGCCGAGCGGTGGAGCCGCTGCCGCCGCCGATGATCCGGTGGGCCATGGCCAGAGATGCGTCCAGGGGCAGGGGGCCGTCCTGGTACAGACCGATGAGCAGGATATTGCCGCCGTGGGCCACCATACGCTGGATCTGGGGGAAGGCCCGGGCGGCCCACTTGCCGCCCACTGCCTCGATGACAATCCGCGCGCCCCTGCCGCCGGTGAGCGCACGCACCCTCTCCACCGGATCGCTGGCGGAGGCATCGATGACTTCGTCGGCGCCGATCTGGCGCGCGATCCGGCAGCGCAAGGGCAGGGCGTCGACGGCGATGACGCGCCCCGGCTCCCAGCGGCGCACGAGCTGTATCATGGTGCTGCCGATGAGGCCCTGGCCCACCACCACCACATCATCGCCGGGCTGAATGTCGGCGTTCTGCGCCCACATGCAGCCGCTGGTGCAGAAGGGCCACATCATGCCGTCTTCGCTGGAGGCCCGGTCGGGGAGCTTCACCACCGGGGGCCGGTGGCGTTGGTCGTCGAGGTTGGCCACCACATATTCCGCATGGGGCTTGAGGGCCGCCACACGGTCGCCGACCTGCAGCTCTGTCACTGCGTCCCCCACCTGCGCCACCACACCCGAGGCGGCGTAGCCCATGGCGGAGGCGTCGACGGAGGCCTGCTGCAGGTACCTGCCACCCAGCTCGGAGCCGCGACTGATGAGGCTTGTGTGCACCTTCACCAGCACGTCCCGACGCCCCACAGGGGGCATGTCGACTTCCTCCAGGACGACGTTGCCGACCCCTTCGAGCTTGGCCAGTCTGAGCATGAGAGGCCTCCGTGGACCGGGCGCTGCGGGTGGAGGTGCGGGGCGGCGGAGGGCGCGGCGGGGAGCTGTGCTACCTGCGACGCCCGGGCGTGAGTGTCCACTCCTCGGTGGCGTAGCGTGTGGCACACAACTCCTGCGCCCGCTCCTGCTCGGGCCCCGACAGCTCGCAGCGGGGTATCTCAATGCCAAAGCGCAGGCGGAAGCCTTCGACCACCGCCAGGCCCAACTCCTCGAAGCTCACGTCACGACCCATGGCGTCGGCCACACCCACCGCGGCCCGGCGCAGGGCATCGGGCGCCACGGTGCCCAGGTCGCCCTTGCCGGGGAGGACTTCCAGATGCTCTTCCAGGTCGATGCGGATGGGGATTGAGCCATGCTGCAGAATCGTGCCGTCGCGCCGGACCTGGGCACTGCCCACGATCTTGCGGCCATCCACCACCATGTCGCCGCCGCCGGTCTTGGCGAAACACACGGCCGGCAGCTCGTGGCCCTTGACCCGGTCCTCCGCGGGCTTCCGCGGCATCTGCGCCGGGACGCCCAGGGCGCACAGGCCCGCGGCGATGCCGGTGGATAGCTCGCGGTATGATTTGAGCACCGAATCGCCCGAATGCAGGTCATCGGTACGGATACAGACGCTGTAGGTGACTTCGTGGTGGTGGATGATGGCACGCCCACCGGTGGGCCGGCGCACGAGGCCGTAGCCCCGGCGATGGATGGCCTCCACGTTCACCCCGTCGTCGAGCCTTTGGAAGTAGCCCAGAGAGACCCCGGGCGGCCGCCAGCCGTAGATACGCAGAGTGGGCGGCGCCAGCCGCGCGGCGACTTGCTCCAGTATGGCCTCATCCACGGCCATGTTCTGCGCCGCGGTGAGATGGTCGCTCCAGATCAGACGCCAGGGAGAGGTCATCGTGGGTGATACTCAGGTGGTGGTGGGGAAAGCAGGCGCCCGAGCAAGCTCCAACGGAAGGCATGCCCGGGCGCGGCAACATCCCGGCAGTCACGGCGGCCATGGCCGTGCCGGCGACTACTCGTCGTCGTCGAAGAACAGGTCGTCGTCTTCGTCTTCGTCCTCGTCGTAGTCTTCGTCCAGGTCTTCGCTCTCCAGGAGTTCCAGGTGCTTGCGGTACTGATCCCAGGTGAGAAGCTTGCCGAGGTCGGTGTCCTTCTCGGCCTTGACGGCAATCAGCCAACCCTCGCCATAGCAGTCGTCGTTGATGGTCTCGGGCATGTCGATGATCTCGTCATTGCGGCGCACGACCTCGCCGTTGACGGGAGCGGTCAGCTCCTCGATGGCCTTGGCCGACTCGATGCTGCCGAAGGGGTCGTCGCGCACGATCTTCGCGCCAGGTTCAGGGAGCTCAACGAAGATGACGTCTCCGAGCTGCTCCTGCGCATAGTCGGTAATACCGATAATGAGTTCCTTGCCCTCGTCCCTGATCCACGTATGCCCCTCGTCAAATCTCAGCTCAGACAAGTCCATCTGGTCGGACCTCCTTCGACCTGTTGGCCACCGGAAAGCTCTCGTGGTACGCCGCGCGTCTTCGTGGGTACCGGGAGCGTCGCGCGTATGAGTCTAATACGTAGCCTCTGTTGAGGCAAGGGGGTTCTTGTCCGGTTCCGAGTCAGGCCCGGAAGACATTGCGCCCCTCGGAACGCGCCACTGCGGACAGGGCGCACGCCGCGTACCGAAGCCGCAGTCTACCGGGCAAGGCGACGGGCTGTCAAGCATGTCTGCGGGAGCCCATCCGCAGGCCGGTGAGCGCGGTCATCCGCGGGTGAGTCCACTATCTGCTTCCGGACCGGCTCTCGCCCCTCGTCCTATCGTCGTGCTCGCGTCTGAGCCGGGGGGGTGTCCGCCCAGAATCGCGGCCGAAAAGCCCACGTCGGCCCCGGAGTGTCATTCTGAGAGCATCCGCTCCCGGAGAGAGCAGCTCGAGGACTGCCCTGGAATATGGCGAGATCCTTCGCTGTCTCGCTGCGCGAGATTGGCGCTCAGGATGACATTTCCACGGCAGGCCCAGCTCTTCTGCGGCGCCTCGGGAGCACGGTCAGCACCCGCCCGAGGACATGGGCCGATCCTGCGGGTCGGCCCGGCGGGCAGGAAGGCCCGCCCCGCAGCCCTGGCCCCGGTGAAGGCGAACCGGCTGCTGGAGAAGAAATACGCATTGCGTCATGCGTTCCGACTGCCGGGCAGTCACGACGGCAACCTCCGCCGGACAAGGAGACCACTATGACGGCACTCCGCGTGCTTGCACTGATTCTGATCGTCGGCCTGCAGGGCATGAGCTGTGCCCAGGACATTGCCCTGCAGCCCTTCTCGTACCACGAGGGCTTCGAGGGCGAGGTCCCCGAGCTGCAACTGTGGGCCAAGAACGGGCCCTCCACGGTGGACTTCTCCGGGGCCTCCGAAGAGCAGGCCTTCGAGGGCAAGCGCTCCTTGAAGCTGGATGTCAGCCTCGAGGGCGGCTCGTACCACTACTTCGGCGTCCCGGTGCGGGTGCCGTGTGTGGGGAGGCTGAAGCTCTCGGCACGGGTGATGGTCGCCGAGGGCACCACGGCCCATGTGGGCTTCGGGACGAACATGCAGTACCGCCCGACGCACCACACCGGCTGCGGACCGTTGGAGAGCTTCGACAAGCCCTCGGCGGAATGGCACCTGGTGGAGGCCGACCTGGTGGAGCGCGGCAGGGACGGGGCCGCCTCGGTCGTGGAGCGGTTGACGGCCAATGTAAAGGGCGACAACATCAGCCCGTACCTGGACCGCTGGTACATCCACATCAACGGCGGCGAGGGGCAACGGGTGGTGGTCTACATCGACGACGTCCGCATCGAGGGCGAGGTACCGTCCGAGCAGGACATGCAGATGCTGGTGGCTGAGCGCTTCCAGCTCGCGGCCGCCACCATGCACAAGCGCGCCGCCGACTGGCACGACCGTCTACAGATGGCCCAGGCGGCCATCGACGCCATGCCACAGCCGCCGGACTTCGCGAGGGAGGCGGCCCAGTCGGCGCGCGACGCCCTGGCCGCCGCGACGGGACTGGTCGCTGACGCCGAGAAACGGGGCTACCTTGCACCCGACGAGTTCACGCGCATCGAGGCCGGGATCGCCCAGGCCCTGGCCGTCCCCGACACGGTGGCCGCCATGGTTCGCGCCAAAGAAGCCGGCCAGCCGTACGTCATCTATACCCCGCGGGCCATCAGCAATCAGCGGCTTCTGCCGGGCGAGATGGCCATCGGCGGCGCGGTGGCCCAGGAGCTGTCCTGCGCCGGCTGCCCGGGGGAGTATGAGTCCGTCACAGCCGTCGTCATCCCCTTCGAGGATATCACAGGGCTGCAGGTGACGGCATCGGATCTCAGCGGTCCGGCCGGGGTCATTCCGGCGCAGAACGTGGACATCAGTAGCGTCAAGTGCTGGTACCAGGCGGGACGCGGCATTGGAGACTTGAGAAACAAGCAACTCGTGCCCGAGCTGCTGCTCAAGGACGATGGACTGGTGCGGGTCGACACGGAGGAGCAGGCCAACTATCTGCGCAGCACCGACGAGGACGGCACCACGGACTATCTGCTGTGCAGCGATGCCGAGAGCGCCGAGCTTGCGGATGCCAGGCCGATCGACGCCGCTACGCTGCAGCCGGTGGACATCGAGGCCGGGGCTCTCAAGCAGTTCTGGCTCACCATCGCCATCCCGCCCGAGGCCGCGGAGGGCATGTACGCCGGAGCGGTGACCTTCGCCACCGCGGAGGGAAGACAGGAGCTGCCCCTGCGGGTCGAGGTCTACCCCTTCCAGCTCGCCCCGTCGCGGCTGACCTACTCCATCTACTATCGCGCCCGTCTCGCGGCCGACGACAAGCCGGCCATCGATTCGGAGAGCAGGTCCGAGGAGCAGTACCGGGCGGAGATGGCCGACCTCAAGGCCCACGGCGTGCTGTACCCCACCAACTACCAGAACTGGAGCGAGGACCTGCTGCCGCGGCTGATGGAAATCCGAAAGGAAGTGGGCCTGCCGGCGGGCAGATTCTACAATCTCGGCCAGGGCACCGGCAGCAGTGGCGAGGAGGCGGCGCTGCAGACGCTGCAGGGCAATGTCCGCAAGTGGGTGGGCTTCTGCGCCGGCTACGGCTATGACGAGGTCTACTTCTACGGCATCGACGAGGCCACCGGGGACCGGCTGAAGGCGCAGCAGGCCGCCTGGAAGGCCGTCCAGGACGCCGGAGGCAAGACCTTCGTGGCCTGCTACAAGAAGACCTTCGAGACCATGGGCACCCTTCTGAACTGCGCCGTATTAGCGGGCCGGCCCGATCCGGAGGAGGCCGCCAAGTGGCATTCCGTGGGCTCCGAGGCCTTCTGCTATGCTTACCCGCAGGTGGGTAACGAGGAGCCCGAGACCTACCGGCGCAACTTCGGCCTCGTCCTGTGGAAGGCCGGCTTCGACGGCGCCATGGACTACGCCTACCAGCACGGCTTCGGCCACGTCTGGAACGACTTCGACAGCGTCCACTACCGGGACCACAACTTCACCTATCCCACGGTGAACGGGATCGTGGGCACGGTGCAATGGGAGGGCTTCCGGGAGGCCGTGGATGACGTGCGCTATGTCACGACACTGGAGCAGATCATCGCCGCGACGGATACAGACCGGGCCAGGGAAGCGCGCAAGTGGCTGGACGAGCTGGACCCGGACACAGCGGACCTCTATGAGACCCGCCGGGACATGGCCGAGTGGATCCTGGAGCTGACGCAGTAGGGGCGTAGGGCGGCGCACAGCGGAGGGCCGGCCGGCTATCGACCCCCCTAAGGCCAGAGCGCCGCGCCTCTTTGGGGCGCGGCGCTTTTTCCTTGCTGCCCGACGGTTCCCTTACCACCAGTACACCAGAGACGTCTCCAGCATCGCCAGGTAGTTTTCCAAAGGCACATAGTACGTCACCGAGTTGGATGATCCCGCGCAATAGCCCCCCTCACGGCCCAGGTCCTCGATATTGCGGCGTGTCATCTGGCGGATCTCCTCCGGCGTCCCGCGCGACAGCCGATCCAACTCGATGTTCCCCAAGAGACAGAGGCGATCGCCGTACTTGGCCTTCAGCTCGCGGCTATCCATCGCCTTGGGCTCGATGGGGTGCAGCGCGTTGAAGTGGCAGCCGAGGATGTCGTCCATCACCGGCCACAGGTTCCCGTCGGAGTGGTAGATGTAGGGCATGTCGGCTTCGCGCATCAGCTCGCCGAGCCTCCGATACCAGGGGAACACATGCTCCCGCAGGATGGCCGGGTTGACCATCATCCCCTGGCCGTAGGCGATGTCATCCGACATCCACAGGCCGTCCACGCCGGGCAGATCCATGGCGCGCAGACAGCAGTCGAACTGCAGCTCCCCCACGCGACGAAACACCTCGGCCACCAGGTCGGGCTCGAAGGCACAGGCCTCGGCGAAGCCTTCGAACCCCATGAGCATCCACGTTGGGGTGAAGATCTTGCCGATGATGACGATCACCCCCATGCCCTCGGGCACCGCCCGGATGACGCGCTCCACATGATCCAGGGCGAGGTCCGTCTTGCGGGGCCAGGCGAAGGCCTCCAGGTCCTCCCAGGAGCGGATGACGCCTGCGCCCTCGGCGGCCCACGTGACCTGGCGCCGGTTGTCACCGTACACGCTGTAATCGTGCTCCCGGACCACCGTGGCCTCGCCCGAGAGCACGCCGCCCACCTTGAGCAGCCCCGCCGCGATGGGGACATAGTCATACCCG
>CAYRFY010000057.1:8894-19793 GCA_964423635.1 uncultured Armatimonadia bacterium
ACCTCGTCCTGCTCGGTCCGGATGGGCTTGCCCAGGAAAGCCTGTTTGACCTCGATGTCTACCTCCAACTCCCAGGCGGGGACGCGGTCGGGCTTGCCCTGCAGAAGCAGCGACTGACGGACTCGGGTGAAGTCATTGACTGAGGCCATGGGCGTCTCCTCCAAGAGTGAGTATGCGCAGCGGCGGCGCGGCGACCCCCAGAGCGTTCCGTCCGGAGGGGGGCAATTCCTGCGCCTGCATCTGTCGGAGCAAAGCGGGCGAGGCGGTGCGTCGGCTCCGCTCTGCGCACTTTTTCCTGCGCGGTCTGCGGGCGCTCGGCCCGCTTCACTTGCCCCTGCAGGTCCCGGTCGCCCACGGGCGGAAATGCCCTGTCTTCGCCGCGCCTGATCACATCGAGAAGAGGGCTTTGCCATGTGGCACTATTTCGATGACGAGGATCTCGCCGCCGTCAAGGAAGTGCTCGATGGAGGCAATCTGTGCTCCATCAGTGGAACCGTTACGCGCCGGTTCGAGGAGGCCTTCGCCGCCGAGTTCGGCTCGCCCCATGCGGTGGCGGTGTGCAATGCCATGGCGGGGCTGCACGCGGCCGTGGCGGCGGCCGGTGTAGAGCCGGGCGATGAGGTGATCGTGGACCCGCTGGTCGCCTTCGCGGGCCTGGCGGTGATGTACCACAACGGCATCCCCATCTATGCCGACGTGCGCCGCGACACGCACACCATGGATGTAGACAGCCTCAAGAGCCGCATCTCTCCCCGCACCAGGGCCATCATCGTCACCCAGCTCTGGGGCCTGTGTGCCGACATGAATGAGATCCTCCAGGTGGCACGGGAGCATGACCTCGTGGTCATCGAGGACTGCGCCCATGCCATCTACGCCCAGTACGAGGGCCGCTATGCCGGGACCATCGGTGACATCGGGGTCTTCTCGTTCCAGATGTCCAAGCAAATGGCCCTGGGTGACGCCGGCATGGTGCTGTGCCGCAGCGAGGCACACCGGGATACCATCCACGAGATGATCACCTTCGGCACCATCCCCGCGCGGGTGGCGTGGAACTACCGGATCAACGAAGTGGTCTCGGCCATCGGCACCGTGCAGCTCAAGCGGACCCGGGGCTATGCGGACATCTGCATGGAAAGTGCCCGGCACTACAGCGACGCCGCGCGGGGCTTCGACAAGCTCGTCGTACCCCAGGCGGTACCGGCGGGACGCATGAACACGTACCACATCTGGACGGCGCTGTTCGAGGGTGATAAGGTAGGGGTGTCGTATGACGAGTTCCAGCAGGCCCACGCCGAGGCGGGGCTCGGGGTGAACTTCGGCTACATCGGCAAACCCGCCTACCTGCACCCCACTATCGCCGAGCCTGTGGGCTACGGCAAGGGCTGCCCGCGGATGTGTCCCTTCGCCGACACCAACCCCGCATACAAGGAGGGGCTGTGCCCGGTGGCCGAGGACATGATGCCGCGGCTGATGCTGATGGGCACCGGAGGCGACCCGGAAGACCACAGGAGGGCGGCGGAGAAGTGGCGTGGGGTGCTTGAGCGCTTCGCGTAGGGGGCCTCCGCAACGCCGCAGGGCGAGACAATCGGCGCCCCGACGCGGTGTGTGCGGCAGCGGGTGATGGCGGTCGTCTCGGCCGGCTCAGATCCCGGCGGGCAGGTCCCCGACGCGGTACCACGACGAAGCCGGTGACAGACACAATTCGGAGGACCGACGCGAATGTATGAGCTGATCGTCGAGCGACACTTCTGCGCGGCGCACCGTCTGCGCTGCTACGACGGCCCCTGCGCCCGGGTGCACGGCCATAACTACAAGGTAGAGGTCTGCGTGGCGGGTACCGAGTTGCAGCACAACGGCATGCTGCTTGATTTCGGCATCCTCAAGCAGGTCTGCGACGAGATCCTCGACGGCATGGACCACCGCATGCTCAATGAGCTGCCGCAGTTCTCCGAGGTCAACCCCACTTCCGAGAACATCGCGCGGTACGTGTATGCCCGGACGAAGGAGGCTCTGGCGGAGCATGGGCTCTCGCCCAGCCATGTGAGGGTCTGGGAGACCTCGTCGCAGTCGGCGACGTACCGGGAGGGGTAAGCGGCCAAAGACAGTTGACAGAGTAAGAAGCCCCCGCGAGAATCTCGCGGGGGCTTGTGTGTGTCGGGACATTGGGAACGACGATGCGGGCGGGACGCCCGCGGTCCCAGGGACGGCGACGGCTACGGCAACGGCGATGCGGGCGGGAGCGGCTAGGACCGGCGGCGCAGGAAGGCCGGGATGTCGATGTCGTCCTCGTCGTAGGTGGGCAGGTCGTCGCTGAAGGCGGCGCGGCGGCGCTCCCGGCCCTCTTCGCGCTTGGCGGTTCCTGCGGCCTCCTCTTCCTCTGCGGTGGCGGGTTCAGCCTCGGGTTCCGGAGCGGGCTCAGCGGCACGCTGGGCGGCGCGGGAGACCTCGGGGCGACGCGAGGGAGAGGCTGAGCGAGTGGCTTCGGCGTCGGGTGCCGCGGCCTGGCGCTTGGCCTTCTCAAAACCGGTGGCCAGCACGGTGATCCGCACCTGGCTCTCCATCTTCTCGTCGATGACGGCACCGAGAGTGATGTCGACATCGGCGCCACCACCGCCGGCGGCCTCCTGGATGATCCCGGCGGCCTCCTGAACTTCGGCCAGGGTGAGGTCGGGTCCGCCGGTGACATTGAGCAACACCGACGAGGCGCCGGTGATGTCGGTCTCCAGCAGCGGGCTGGAGATGGCCGCCTGGGCCGCGTCCACGGCACGGTTGGCGCCCTCGGATTCCCCTATTCCCATCATGGCGGTGCCCGCGTCCAGCATGACGGCGCGCACATCATTGAAATCGAGGTTGATCAGGCCGGGGAAGACGATGATCTCCGAGATGCCGCGGACGCCCTGCTGCAGGACGGTGTCGGCGAGCCTGAAGGCCTCTTTGAGACTGAGCTCCTTGTTGGAGAGCTGCAGCAGTCGATCGTTGGGGATGACGATGAGGGTGTCGACGTGCTGTTTGAGCCGCTCGATGCCCTCCTCGGCAAGGCTCCCGCGACGGTTCCCCTCCACGGCGAAGGGTCTGGTGACCACCCCGACGGTCAGAGCGCCCATCTCCTTGGAGATCTCGGCCACAACGGGGCTGGCCCCGGTTCCGGTGCCGCCGCCCATGCCCGCAGTGATGAAGATCATGTCCGCCCCGTCCAGGGACATCATGATCTCCTGTCTGCTTTCCTCGGCGGCCTGTCGGCCCAGGTCGGGGTTGCCTCCCGTGCCCAGGCCACGTGTGAGCCCTTCGCCAAGCTGCAGCTTCTTGTCCGCCATGGAGAGGTCAAGGACTTGGAGGTCGGTGTTCATGGCGATATACTCGACGCCCATCAGGCCGGCCTCGATCATCCGGTCCACGGCGTTCGAGCCGCCGCCACCTACGCCCAGTACACGTATCTTGGCGTATTCCCCCACGTTGGAACTGAGCATGAAAAAAGGCCCCTCCCTGTCCGGCAGAGCACCCACAGGCACCGAGTTGCTGTTTCGAAACAGAATTATAGACTCGCGTCTTGTGGGGTGTCAAGCGTCCGAACCGCAATCGCAATGCAAGACCTCTCGGCTCTGTGGCCACCTCCGCGTCACCGGTCGCACTCACCGCGGGCCGGGGACGCCCTCTGCACGGGCGAAACGGAATGAGAACAGGTCGGCCTCGTACAGCGTGAAGCGCAATCTCACGCTGTGGCCGCGCAGCGAAGACAGGTCACCCCCTGCCTCCCACTCCACCGGGTGGCACAGACTGTCGCCGCTGAAGGGCACGCAGTCCTGACTGGAGAGACCCGCCAGAGCCTGGCCACGGTCGTTCTCCACTTGTACCCGTACGCCTCCGGGCGCAAACGCATTGATTTCAAGTCGGTCGCCCGCGACCACGAGGCTCGTCGTGACCAGGGCGCCGGGGCGATGACCGCCCTGGGCCGAGATGAGGCCCTCCTCCCGCCACCCGACCACCCCGATGGCGCCCCGGCTCCCGGTGGAGGTGGCCGCCGAGTAGTACCACAGCAGGTTGCCGCCGCATCGGACGGGAGCGCCTGCCAGGCCCAAAAGGGCGGCGTCCCAGCCGTCCCCCGCTTCCGGTGCCCACGGCGAGCGGTCGAGCCCCGGATCGCGCCAGAGCGTCGGGCCACCGGTGAGTAGGTCCACGCGCCCCGGGACTCCAGCCCAATACGGGAGGCCGAGCAGGGCCCGGCCAATACGCCACAGACCGATGCCCGCCGGTGCGCCGGAGAGATCCATTGCCTCGGGCACCGTCCAGGTGGCGAAGTCCGGGCTGCTCAGGCGGTACAGCCGGTCACCGGCCGAGGCCATTGCGACGAAACCCTCTCCTGTCCCCCCGGTTACAGACAGCGGCCCCGTCCCCGGCACATTCAGGACTCCCGCCGGCTCCCAGCGCAGGCCGTCGGAGGAAGTGAAGGTCAGGCAATGCCCGGGCGGGTGCTCCGGGCGACAGATCATCTTGTAGCGCCGCGCCGGCTCCGCGGCGCCCTCGTCGCGTAGCACTCCCGGAAAGCGCGCACGCTCCAGGACGATGCTTCTGCCCTCGCCGTGGGAGGCGAACTGCGGCGGCCCCAGAGGCGAGCGTCGCCAGTCAAGGCCGTCGGAGGAGACGGCGTGGCAGATCCGGTCCATCTCGGCGTGGGCTGTGTACCACATGCGCAGCGGGCCGTCTCCGGGCTCGCGAATCACCGAGCCGCCCATGGACAGCCCCCGGGCCTCCCAGGGCATGAGTGACCACAGCACAGGGCCAGCCGTCTGCTTCCTCGCCGGATGCACCACCAGGTCGACGCCCTCGCGGTAGTGGATGAGGCTCTGGTCGATGAAGAGGTGTGGGGCCATCCCGCTGTGCGGCGGCGCGGCAACCTGTGCGCGGACGACCGCGGTGGCCATCAGCAGTATGGCGGTAACACCGATAGCGCCTCTGACTGGTTGCCCTGCGTTGAGCCACACCGGATGAGGTCTCCTTCCTCGGGAACCCTGCACTTTGCCGGGCCACGCGTTGTCGGGCCGCCTTAGCACTCTCGCCGCACGCTGCGTTTCAGCACCAGCTCGGCACAGAAGAAGAACACCGCCGAGTAGCCTCCCAATATGAGCAAGTCGAGCACCGGGGAGAGCAGCCCTGAGCGTGAGGGGAATGCGCCGGCCATTCCATCTACGACATAGGTCAGCGGCAGGACATGGGCCACCACACGCAGGGGCAGCGCCATTGCGGCGACCGGTACGAACACGCCGCAGAGGAATACCATCGGGAATCGAAAGTAGTTGAACAGCGTCATGGCCTCGAAGACCTCACGCACCCCGGCGACCAACGCCATGGCCATGCAGGAGAGCGCAAAGGAAGACAAGATGATGATGGGAAGCGCGATCTCCCAGCGCGGCCCACTCACCCTGAAGCCCACCATTCCGATGACGAGCATGGCGATGCCCGTGGCGGCGCCGAACAGCGTGCCGCCCAGTACCTTCCCCATCAGCACCTGACGGAGACTCACCGGCGCCAGGAGCAGCCGTTCCAACGCTCCGATCCGCTTCTCGAAGGTGAAGACGATACCCTCCATGGAGGTGGCGCCAAACAGCACCGTCATCGCCACAAGGCCCGGCAGCAGATCGCCGATACCCTCCGGATGGCGCAGGTAGAAGGCCAGGACCAGCACGATGGGCATGATGATGGCCCAACTGATGAGCGGCGGCTTGAGGTAATAGGCCCGCAGGTCCTTGCGCACGATGGCCCAGATGGCAGACATGGCTATCCATCCCCCGCGGGCTTCTGAGATTTGTCCACCGTCATCACGTCGGCATCGATCCCCGTCAGGCGCACGAAGGCTTCCTCCAGGGTGGGTGGCTGGGTGGCCAGGTGGCGGATTCGCAGGCCGTGGCTCACGCTCCAGGCCATCACCTCTTGGAGTGCCGCGTGCACGTCTCCGGCGCTGAGCAGGAGACGATTGCCCGCGGTCTTTGCCGGGCTTACCGACGCCACAGCGCCCAGTTGCTCCAGCGCCGTCGCCGGCGGCGCGCTGTCAAGCTCCACCCACAGCCGCTGCTCCGCCGCCACCCGGGCCTTGAGCGCCGCCGGGCTGTCCAGCGCCATCAGCCTGCCTTTGACAAGCAGGCCGATGCGGTGACACAGCTCGTCCGCCTCGGCGATGAGGTGGGTGGTGAGCACGATCGTGGTGCCCCCGGCGTTGAGCTCCCTCAACAGACCACGCAGCGAGCGCGCACTGAACACATCCAGCCCCGTGGTGGGTTCATCGAGGAAGAGCACCGCGGGCCGATGGACCAGGGCGGCGGCGATGGTCAGACGGCGCTTCATCCCCCGGGAGAGCTTCCCGAAGCCGGCGTTCCGCTTCTCCGTCAGACCGACCTGCTCCAGAAGCGCCTCACTGCGGGCCAGCCGCTCCCGCCGGGGCACGCCGTACAGCTCGGCGGTGTACAGCAGATTGTCCAGACAGGTGAGCTCCGGGTAGAGGTTGGAGAGCTCAGGCACCACCCCGACACCGGCCTTCATCTTGACGGGCTCGCGAATCACGTCGAACCCGTTCACCGCGGCCCGCCCACCATCGGGCTCCGTCAGCCCCACAAGCATGCGGATGGTGGTCGTCTTCCCCGCCCCGTTGGGACCCAGCAGGCCGAACACCTCGCCCTGCTCCACCGCCAGGGAGAGGCCATCCACCGCCACCAGATCCCCGTACTGCTTGCGCAGATCCTCCATCACAATCGCCGGTCCCATGGGCATCACAGCTTCCGTCCGCCGGGCCGCTCGCACCCGGACGGGGAATGGGCGCCGGGGCGATGGCTGTCGCCACGGCGCCGCGTGTACTACTCGCCACCCTTCTTACCACCGTGGCACTTGCGGACCTGCGCCGGCGAGCCAGAGGGTCGCTTGGCGCAGCCGCAGTCTGGCTGCCTGCGGTCGCTCTTCTTGCCACACATGGCGCCAATCCCTTTCTTAAGTACATGCGCGAATACTTACGGATTTGCCGTAGGACCGCTCACCTACTCCGCCAGGAAGCCGTGCAAGGCCCGGTGCAGGCCCTCCACGGCTTCTTCATGCAGCCGATAGTGCACGAAGTAGCCCTGCTTGTCGGCACTCACCAGTCCGGCGCTCCGCAGCACCCGCAGATGCTGCGACACCGCCGAATGCGTCACGCCCAGACGCCCGGCCAGCGCGTTGACGCACAGGGGACGCTCCTGCAGCATCTGCAGAATACGTACCCGGGTTTCGACAGAGAGAACCTTGAATAGCTCCGCCAGCTCCCGGGCCTCGGCGCTGTCATCTGAATGAGGTAAGGTGCGGTTCATGTTAGTATCTGCTTACACACTAACATACCCGGCTTCTCGATGCAATGCGTACTCGGAGCGGGACCCGGGCCTGCCTTGTAGGGTGCGGGCCTGCACCGCGCCGCCGTGGCCCCTAGCGGCTGACCGGCTAATCGCCTGATCGCCTAAGTCTTGCGCTCCTTCGTTTTCGCCGCCGGGAACAGGACGTTGTTCAGTATCAACCGGTAGCCGGGAGAATGGGGGTGCAGGGCCAGGTCCGTGGCGGGCTCGCCCACGATGTGGGCATAGTCCTCGGGATCGTGGCCGGCGAAGAAGGTGAAGGTCCCCTTGCCGTAGTCGCCGTGGACGTACTTCACCCTGTCTTGGCCCGGGAAGTCGCCCAGGACCATGGCGGTGCTCTTCAGCCGGCTGCGGCGGAAGGCCGTGGTCTGGCCCAGGAAGTCGGGCAGCGCCCTGACATGACACTGGGTGAGCATCGTGGCGATGGGGTCCTGCCTGGCGGAGAACTCGAAGAGTGTGTACTTGTCGCCACGGGAGATCATGCTGCCCCCCGGCGGCGGCACGTCGATGTCGGAGAACTCGGCATCGAAGGCGTTGGTCACGAGCTTGAAATCGCGGAACGCCAGGGTCGGGGCGAAATCCAGGGACGCGTCGGGGTTGCTCTGCATGGGTGTGCCGTCGATCTCGCGGGGCACGATATCCACGCCCTGTGCCGCCAGGGCGACATCCAGGGTGTCAGTGGCCGTGCACATGGCGAACAGGAATCCGCCCTGATGAACCCACCGGGCAATACTCACAGCCACGGCACCCTTCAGGGCCGGCACGGTGTCGAAACCCAGCTCTTTGGCGGTGCGGCGCGAGGTCAACACGGTTCGCCGGTACCACGGCTCATGCTGGTAGGTGGCGAAGAACTTGCCGAACTGCCCGGTGAAGTCCTCGTGGTGCAAATGGAGCCACTCGTAGTCCGCGAGCTTGCCCTGGAGCACCTCCGGATCCCACAGCTTGTCGTACTCAATCTGGGCGTACTCCAGTGCCAGCCTCACCGCATCGTCCCACGGTTCCGCGTCGGGCGGAACGTAGACGCCTACCTTCGGCGCCTTGGTGAGGACAATGCGCTCCATGTTGCCCTGTGCGATCTCGGCGTGGACCTTGGCGACCTGGGCGGCGCCGGCAGGCGTGAAGGCCACGTGCAGCTCCGCCGCCCTGGCCCGCACATCCGGCCGGTCGGGGAGCACGAAGGACCCACATCGATAGTTCAGAAGCCACTCACATTCGTATAGCCGCGGCTCCTGCAGGCACCAGTATGTGAGCCCGTACGCCCGCAGGTGGTCGGTCTGGGTCTCATCCATGGGGACCAGGAGCACCTGGGCGGCGGAGGAGCACGTCAGCACCAAAAGCGCCATCAGGGCCGCACCGGTGCGGAGGCAGGTTATGCCAAAGCGGCGTGCGTGATCGTGAGTCATGGTCGGAGGCGCCTCGGAAGCGTCCGCTGGTGTGATGGGTGAGTGTGCATCAGGTGCATGATACCACACTGGAAGGTGACGTGGCGGGGCACCGGAGAGTTCTCCGGGCGAGGCGCGCTGGGCGCTGCCGTGCCCCCCGCCGTTACCCCCTTGACTCGCACCGGCTCTTGCCATAGAATCCCTAATGACAGGAGCCTATCCTCATGCACTCGTGCAAAGGGACAACTCGAGCCTGGTCTTGGCGGCGCTTCACATAGCGTGAGTCGCCCCTGCATGGTGCCTGTCTGCTCGCACTGCCGTACACCGTAACATGCAGCCGTGGGTTGGCTCACAACGCCCACGGCTTTTGTGTGTCTGCTCATCCCAACGCCGTGGGCCTCAGGCCCCACGGCGTTTTCGCGTTTCTTACCATACTCGAAAGGAATCCTGACACATGAGCACCGATACCAGAGCCGGTCGCTTCGGCCGCTACGGTGGCCAGTTTGTCCCGGAGATGTTGATGTCCGCCGTTCAGGAGCTGGAGACCGCCTACGACGAGGCCAGGACCGATCCGGCCTTCCGGGAGGAGTTGGATACCTATTTGCGCGAATACGTGGGGCGGCCGTCGCCACTCACCTTTGCCCCCCGCATGAGCGAGGAGGTCGGCGCCAAGGTCTACCTCAAGCGCGAGGACCTCAACCATACCGGCTCGCACAAGATCAACAACACCATGGGGCAGGGACTGCTGGCCAGGCGCATGGGCAAGCCCCGGCTCATCGCGGAGACCGGCGCCGGGCAGCACGGAGTGGCCACAGCCACCGTCGCCGCGCTCTTCGGCATGGAGTGCGCCGTATACATGGGAGCCGAGGACATCCGGCGTCAGGAACTCAACTGCTTCCGGATGGAGCTGCTGGGCACCACAGTCGTCCCCGTCACCACGGGGACCGCGACACTCACCGACGCCCTCGACGAGGCCATGCGCGACTGGCTGGCCAACTCGGAAAGCACCTTCTACGTCCTGGGCACCGTCTGCGGCGCCCATCCGTACCCCACGATGGTCCGGGACTTCCAGAGCGTTGTGGGCCGCGAGATTCGCGCCCAGTGTCTGGAGCATGAGGGCCGCCTGCCCACCCACATCGTGGCCTGCGTGGGTGGAGGGAGTAACTCCATCGGCGCCTTCTATGACTTCATCCCCGATACTCAGGTACAGCTCATTGGCGTGGAGGCCGGCGGGCACGGTCTGGAGACTCTCGCCCATGCCGCCACGCTCAACAAAGGCACCTTCGGCATCCTCCACGGGTCGGCGGAGTACGT
Source organism: uncultured Armatimonadia bacterium (assembly GCA_964423635.1). Classification (GTDB taxonomy): domain Bacteria; phylum Armatimonadota; class Zipacnadia; order Zipacnadales; family JABUFB01; genus CAYRFY01. The sequence continues at coordinate 18,955 of CAYRFY010000057.1, forward strand.
GCTGCAGGACGAGGACGGCCAGGTCCTGCCCGCCCATTCCGTGTCGGCGGGTCTGGACTATCCCGGCGTGGGCCCGGAGCACTGCATGCTCAAGGACACCGGGCGTGCCCAGTACGTGGCCGCCACGGACGGCGAGGCTCTGGACGCCCTGTGCAGGATGTCGGAGCTGGAGGGCATCATCCCGGCGCTGGAAAGCGCCCATGCGGTGGCGGAGGTGTTCAAGCGCAAGGGGCGGTTCGCGGCCGATGATATCGTGGTCATCAATGTCTCCGGCCGCGGGGACAAAGACGTAGCCGAGGTTAAGCGCATTCTCAAGGGTGCGTAGCTGGGACGGTCGAGGACGCCCTGCAAAGCAAACCCCGGGGGCAGCTTCGCCCGCCCGGGCATTCCCGCTCAGGAGTGGTACCTGATGAACCGTATCCTCGCTGCCTTCTCCGCCGCCAGAAGTGAGAACCGTGGCGCGTTGGTAGTCTACGTCTGTGCCGGCGACCCGAGCCTGGAAGTCACCCGCGATGTGGTGCTCGCCATCGCACAGGCCGGAGCCGATGTGGTCGAGTTGGGGATTCCCTACACCGATCCCGTTGCCGATGGCCCGACCATTCAGGCCGCCGCCAGGCGGGCCCTGGAAGGCGGCACGAGGGTGGCCGGAGTGCTGGAATGCGCCGCCCAGATCAGGGCACAGTCCCAGGTGCCACTGGTGGTGATGTCCTCCATCAGCCCCACCTTCCGCTTCGGCCTGGATCGCTTCGCCGCCGAGGCGAAGGCCTCGGGCATCGACGGCGTCCTGTTCAGTGACCTGCCCATCGAGGAGAGCGGGCCGTGGCAGGAGGCGGCTGCGG
>CAYRFY010000058.1:0-7468 GCA_964423635.1 uncultured Armatimonadia bacterium
TCAACCTGGCCTCCAATGCGGATCCGGGGCTCTAGATGTCCGGCCGAAAAGCCCGTGTTCGCCGAGAGTGTCATTCTGACAGCGTCCGCTCCCGGTAAGAGCAGCTCGAAGAATCCCCTGGCATTCAACGGGGTTCTTGGCTATCTCGCTACGCGAGATTGACGCTCAGGATGACATTTCCACGGCGAACGTGCGTCTATCGGCCACGCCTCCAGTCTGGCCCGGGGCGGTGCCGCTGTGGGCCCTGACTGCGACCGGCCGCCTTTGACTGTCGTGCACCGGCCTTTCCGGAGGTGTCTTGATTGGATACACGCAGACCGCGCCCGGGCGAGGGTATCCTCGCCGACGAGCTATCAGAAGTCCGCATGCTGGCCGACCGCGGGCGGTATGCCGACGCCCAGACGCTGGGGGAGAAGGTGCTCAAGCAGCACCCGGAGGCTGCGGACGCCCACACGGCGATGGGCGATGTGTACGCCGCCCAGGGCCGCTGGAATGAAGCGGTTCACTGGTACGGCGCTTCCCTGGAGCTGGAGTTCGACCCCCGGGTGATGGAGTACCTGGCCGCGGCCCGGGCGCGGGCCGTTCAGGCGGGTACCGCCCCCGAGAACCTCCCCGTCGGACCCTTACCCGAGCGCCCCGAGGCACCGGAGCAGACCGAGGAGCGCCGTCGGGTCCTGCCACTTGCCGTGGCCGGCGTTCTATTGGCCACGCTGCTGTTGTTCTTCGCGGTACGCTGGGCCACCGCCCCCCCCGGCTCCGACGTCCCCTCCGGCGCCCTGCCCGCGACACCGGGCGTTGCGGGCGGACCGGAGGGCGCGCAGGCGCCCTGGCCTGACCCGGCGGCGTGGGCGGCGGCTCCCACAGGGCCGCAAGTTCCGGGAACCGAGGCGTCCGGAGTGCGCTATCCCGCCTCGGTACCCGCCGAGAGTGAGAACCCTCCGCCCGTGCGCTATACCGGTCAGCCACCGGTCTCCGAGGAACTGGCTCTGGCGACTACCGCCACCCAGCGCCGGGCGGCGGGCGGCAGCACCGGCATCGAGAAGAAGATCATCCGCCAGATGCACATGGAGAAGTTCCAGGAAGGCACCTCGGTGCCGGAGCGGGCATCGGCTACGGTGGACGCCTACTCCGGTCTGGGGATCATCACCATCCAGGCCCCCAGGACGGCGGATCCTAGACGACTGGACCACGAGGTGACGGTGGCCGCGTACCAGGCCGGGTACAGCGCGATGAAGGCCGACGGCCGTCTGCGGGCGGCGATCGTGCGCTGTGTGAGCGAGATCACCAATGAGCGCGGGGAGTCTGAGGATGTCGTCCTGTTCCGGGCCGTCGTTAATCGCGAAAACCTCAAGTACTGGATGGAAAGCGGCAGCAAACCCTCTTACCAACAGATGACCAGCGGCATCCTCGCCGGGGCGTGGTGGGACAACGAGGCGGTATCGCGGCATCTGTCCGCCCAGGAGGACCGGATTCTCAAGGAGGGCGGACGCAGGTAAGCCGCAGGGGCCCCCGTCGTCCGTTGTCCGATCGGGCCACAGGCGCAGTTGCGCGGCGCTTGTGGCTCCGCCCCCCGTTATCGGCCAAGTTCTTCTCCCCGCACGAAGGTCCTTGTCTCCCCACGCGGAACCCTCTTGCCGACCGGCCGTGCATAGTCCACCTAGTGTAGGGAGGCGCACCCGTGAAGAAGGCAATCTACTATGGGTCCATCAATCCCAAGCTTTCCCATCGCGACAGACTGGTCCTGGCTAAGGACGCCGGGCTTGATGGCGTAGAGATCGGACAGTTCGGGAGCCAGGAGGAGACCGAGGGCGTCGCCGCGCTTGCCGCCGAGGTGGGCATCGAGATTCACAGCGTCATGGCCGGCACCCACTGGCAGTGGCCCCTGTCCAGCACCGATGAGGAGATCCGCGAGAAGGGCGTGGAGGGTGTCAGGGACGCGCTACGCGTGGCCGCCTGGGCCGGCGCCGACACCGTCCTGATCGTTCCCGCCGTCGTCAACGAGGATACCTCCTATGCCGCGGCATATGAGCTGAGCAAGAAGAGCCTCCTCGAGCTTCTCCCCACCGCCGAGGAGCTGGGCGTGTGCATGGCCCTGGAGAACGTGTGGAATAAGTTCCTGCTCAGCCCGCTGGAGTTCCGGGACTACATAGATGGCTTCGAGCACGACCTGGTCAAGGCCTACTTCGATGTGGGCAACATTCTGCTCTACGGCTATCCCCACCAGTGGATCGACATCCTCGGCGAGCGCATCGCCCGCGTGCATGTGAAAGACTTCGATGTCAACACCAAGCAGTTCGTGGCCCTGCTCACCGGCAGCGTGGACTACCCGCGAGTGGTGAATGCCTTCAAGGGCGTGGGCTATGACGGCTACCTGACCGCCGAGCTCTCGCCGTACAAGCAGTATCCGGACCAGTTCATCCATGATACGGCCCGGCATCTGCAGTGGATCATCGACAGCGCCTAGTGGTGCCGCGGATGATGAAGCACGGCTCCGAGAGGTCGCAAACAGTCCGGCGGGTCCCGTGAAGGGACCCGCCGTTCTTCGTCTTGGTGATCTGCCGTACCGCGTACTCCGCCGTCCCCGCCGTTGACGAGGTGAGGCATGGGGAAGAGGCTGTCGAGCGCCTCCCTACTCTGCCGCCGTCACCACCAGCCTCTTGGCCCTCTCGTCTCTCACGACCACCTGCGGGTCGCCCCAGAGGGCGTGGTCGGCCGTGGTGTCATCCGCCGGGCCGCAGTCGGCCACGAGTTTGAGCCTAATCTTCTGCCCGGCGAAGCCGGACAGGTCTGCCTGCGCCGCCTCCCAGCTCGTGGCTCCGTGATGCTGCGAGAAGACCTCGGTCTGCCGGCCCTCGCCGTCGATGACCACGACCCTATAGGTCACCCCATCGGTTGTATGCAGGCCCTCGCGCATGCCCATGTAGAACTCCACCACCGTCTGCAGATTCGCCGGCAGGGTGACGTCGTAGACGGCAAAGGCGTAGCCGGCTCTGTTCCGCCCATAGGGAGGATGCGAGAACAGCCCGTTACGCTCCACCCCGCCCGAGCGGCCCTTGCTGATCTCGAACGACCCGTCCTCGTAGTCTTTGCGGTCCGTGGTCTCCTCGCCACCACGCGGGCAGTACCCCATGGTGAAGGGCACCGCCGGATCGGTAAGGTCCAAAAGAACCGGGTATTCCCATCTTGTACCGAGCTGTGTTCCCGCGCCGACGGTGCTCTCGCCCTGGGAGGCCTCGGCGGTGAGAGAGCACGGCCCCACCTGCCACGGGAGCGTGACGGCGGCCTGTAGCGTGCCCGTGCCGTTGGCCGGCAGCTTCAGGGTCGCCGCGGCCGGAGCGGCGACCACGCCCTCCGACCCTCCCAGCGCCAGGGCGACTTCCGCCTCCCGGGAGAGGTTATTGGTGACCGTGGCCTCAAGCGGCAAGCTCTCGCCCTGAGCAAGCTTCGCCGGCAGCGGCACATCCAAAGACACGTCGAAGGGCTGCGCGGCGATGAAGTCCACCCACAGCGTCTGCGAGCCGCTGCCCACCGCCAGCCACAGCAGGCTCCCGGGCGCCGCGTCGGCCGGGACCGTGACGGTCAGCGTCCGCCCGTCGGCGTCTGCCTGTGCCGCCACGGTGTCCTTGTCGATCTCCCAGGACACCGCATCGGCCTGCATGCCCTCCGGTATCGTGACCTGCACCTCGCGCCCCACCGGTGCAAGCAGCGGCGCCTCCAGCGCGGCCGGTGCCGGCTCCTCGACCGCCGCCAGTCGGTACTTCCGGGGCTCATCGCCTTCGGGGATGATGTGCGCGAGCCCCCGGCTCCAGCGCATTTCCGCCGGACCGATGGGTGTGCCGTCCATGGCGCAGGCGTCCACGGCGATCTCGGTGCCCGCCGCAAGCCCCGCCATCTCGGGCCTGAAGCCGAAGTCAGAGAACCCGTCGGTGGGGATCACCCACGGCACATTGTCCTCGGTCTTGACGGCGGCGCTGCCCTTCCCGGCCAGGAAGCCGAGGTTCACGTAGCCTCCGCGGCTGTCGAGGTAGCTCTGACTTGGGCTCAGGGCGACGTCCACTCTCTGCGTCGGGCCACCCGCCGCCCCGCCCACGGGCACCTCCGCCGAATAGCTCACGGTCCGCTCGTGCGCCTCGCCGCCGATCGCCGCGTAGCCCCACGGGCCGAGCCGCAGCTTCTCGCCCTGCAGCGTCACCGTCCAGGGCCTCTCGGAGCCGTTCACGTAGATCTCGGTCCCGCCGTCATACACCACGTGCACTCGACCGTCCAGGTACGCATCCGAGACCAGCGCCGCCGAGGTGTCTACCATCTGACCGCCGGCGTCGTACTCGATGCGCGATACGGGCACCATGACGTAATGTTCCTGCATGGCCTGCATCATGTAGTAGATCTTCAGCAGGCCCGCCCGGGTGCCCCAGTCCACGAAACCGATATGCCCGTAGGCCAGGGAGGTGGCAATGAACTGGTCCAGGTTGTGGGGGGCGCCGCGGAAGAACATGCCCGGTGAGCCCATGCCCGCATCCATATGCAGCGGGTGCATCTTCAGCAGGTCGAAGGCCACGAGCAGCGGCTCCTTGGGCGGCGCCGGGCTGATGATCTGGGCGTAGTTGCCGTCCGTGAGCCCCGAGTACCACCAGTGGTTATTGCCTTCGGAGTAGACGGGACCATTGTGAGCGGTCTTCTCGTTGAAAAGCAGCCTCCCGAAGCACTCGAAGGTGCGGCGGAACGTCCCGGCTCCCGGTACCCGGTGGTCGTAGTCCACGCGGGAGAAGGGGGTCACGGCGGTGTGCACATCGCAATAGCTGTGGTTCTCGCCGAACTTGGCCTGAATCTGCGGGGCCAACAGCGCCTGCATCTCCACGCTGCGCATGGGCTTGGGGGCATAGCAGCGCATCCACGCCCGCTGCCAATCGCCGTTGGAATGGCGGGCCACCCAGTCCTCGTTCCAGTAGCTGTTGACCGGGGCGTAGTCGGTGTAATTGGTGTACAGCCCCACGCGCCAGCCCAGGGACTGCACGGCGGCGACGAAGTCGCGCAGCGCCTGGTCCCCTCCGCGGCCCGGCGCGGCATTGAGGCGGAAGGTGAAGCTCTCCCCGGCGTCGCGCCAGCTATCCTCGTGGTAGCGGATGGTGACCTTGTCCAGGCCGTAGTTGCGGAGGCTTTGGGCTTCGGCGATCTCGCCCTTGTGGTCGGCGCCACCTTTGACCCGCCACAGCCGGTCACACTGGACCTCCCGCATGGGCGACGGCGGGTTGGGGATGGTGGGCAAGACCTCCTCGAACCGGGGTGAAGCGGTGAGAAACAGCCGCTCGCGCACGGGATTACGCTCCCCGTTGGTCTTGGGCACATACACCGCCGCCCCATTGTACGCCACCCACTGCGGCCCCGTGGCCGCCGCGCCCGCGAGGGTCGAGGCATCCGAGACATACCAGTCGAACTGGGTGAACAGGAATAGCCCCTCGGCATACATCACCCGGGGGTCGTTGCCGCCGTAGGTGAGATACGGGAGCCTGAACAGCTTCGGCTCCACCACCGGTTCGGCCCGCCCCAGCGCCACGCGCTCCACAACGGGGTCCGCGGCCTCCATCTCGACGATCAGCGACTTTTGGCGCAGGCGGAACCGATAGGTGACCTCGGTCGCGACGTCGCCGGCCTCCAGACGCCACAGGCAGGTGAGCTCGCCGTCCCTGGATTCCGCTGAGAGCAAAGTCCGCTTGAGGTCCTCGCTGTCGGGCGCCACGGTGCCCTGCGGTGTTGCCAGTTGCATACCGCCCCCGGCACAGGGCATGAAGGCTTTGTCGCCAAAGCGCAGCTCGATGTCATCCAGTCCTCCGGAGCGCGGAGTGACGCGGTACTGCAAAGTGCAGTCCTCACCCCGATAGGTGAAGACCGTAGCCTCGCCCTCGGCCGCCACCGAGTTCTCGTACTCCGCGTAGTTTGTGGGCAGGATCGTCTCCTCGCGGGTGGGGAAGGGGAGCTTGTCCGGCCAGGGCTGAAACTGGAGCGGCTTCCACTCCTCTTTGAAGAACTCGCAGGGCCCAAGGTAGACGGTGCGCGGCTCCTCATTCCGCGCATTGGCAAACTGCAGGCCAAGGAACTGCACGGGCCGCTGCACGCGGGCGAGATGCTCTGCGTGAAGCCGGCTGTTTTGGAGGAACCAGTAGGTGTAGTCCATGGAGCCCAGGGGCATCTGAAACTCCCAGCCCGCGGCATCGCGCAGCAGGGCGGTCGCCTGCAAGGGCGGCGTCTTGGGGTCCGGCGCCCAGCCCCAGTTATTGCCGTAGTTCCAGAAGTTCAGGGCATCCCACGGATCGGGGATGGTGATGGGCTCTTGCGGCCGCACCACCAGGCGCGGATCGGGCCCCGTGCCCTTGTAAACCAGCTTGCCGCAATAGTCGGAGAAGAGCTTCTGATCTTCCGAGCGGTAGAGGTTGCCTTCGGCGCCATAGCCCTCCGCCGTCCAACCGGTGACATCGGAAAAGTCGAAGAGCTGCGGGCGTGTCTGCTCCCGTCCGGCCATCTCGTAGGGCTTGGCGCCTACGGGGCCGGGAGAGGGATCAGAGTTCTCAGCGGCACGAATGACCGGCTCTTGAGCCAATGCGGTCACGCTCCCTATGAGTAGGAGTGAGATGATGGCGAGTGCCGAAACCGGGGTCCGGCGGTGAGGCGCGTTGGGTTGCATGGCATCCTCCTTGTATGATAGGAGACAACACAGGGAACATTCCTCCTCGGGACCCGGAGGGCCTTCAGGGCGAGAACCCGTGCCCGGCGCCTCGGCGGTGTATGTGCCCGCACACCAGATGACCGCGCTGGTCGCTTGAACCCATTGACTTCCGGCTCCGCTCCGGCTATAATCTCACTCTCGCCACAGCCGGTGCGACCGGTGGGTCGCTTTGCCGGGTGTGTGTTTTGTCGCTTTGCCCTCTGTAATCCCAGGCCGCCCGGGGCGCCTTCTTGGAAAGGACCGATCCTTCGATGTATGCAATCTTTGAGGCCGGCGGACGGCAGCACCGCGCCGCACAGGACATGATCGTCAAGATGGACAAGATCGACGCCGCCACCGGCGACGTCGTGGAGTTCGACAAGGTCTTGGCCCTCGTCGATGACGAGAACACCAAGCTCGGCACCCCCTATCTGGAGGGTGCCAGGGTCGTCGGCAAGGTTGTCCAGCAGGGCAAGGACCGTAAGATCCATGTGTTCAAGTACCGGCCCAAGAGCGGCTACAAGCGCGCCAGGGGCCACAGGCAGCATTTCACCCAGATTCGGATCACCGAGATCTCGGTCTGAGCCGGTGGCGGACCACAGAGCCCGCCCCACCGTCCTTTGTATCCTGAGAACCTTCGGCCGCTGCGGCCGTTTTGAACGATTGAGGGGTGTTTGTCATGGCACACAAAAAGGGAATGGGTAGTACCAAGAACGGCCGCGACAGCAATGCCCAGCGCCTTGGTGTGAAGCTCTACGGCGGGCAGGC
>CAYRFY010000058.1:7478-19712 GCA_964423635.1 uncultured Armatimonadia bacterium
TCCGCCAGCGCGGCAGCAAGTTCGTCGAGGGCCGTAATGTGGGCAAGGGCAAGGACGACACGCTCTTCGCACTCATCGACGGCGTGGTGCAGTACCGCACCCGGGCCAACGGCAAGAAGACGGTGGATGTCGTCGCCTCCGGCGCCGAATAGCCCGGGCGGCGCCGACCCGTCGCGCTCGATAGTCTCGTGTCATGTGCCGGCACTGTGTGTGTCGGCACATGTGTTGTTGCCTGATGGGTAGCAGGCCGTTTGCGCCCTTCGCTTAGCCTTCCTCATACTCACGGGTGGTGGCCATGTTCCTGGATGTTGTGGAGATCATCGTCAAGTCGGGCAAGGGCGGCAACGGCTGCGTGGCCTTTCGTCGCGAGGCCCACGTACCTCGAGGCGGCCCCGCCGGTGGCGACGGCGGCAGGGGCGGGAACGTGTACCTCAAGGTTGCGCCCCGCATGCGGACCCTCAGCAGCTTCGCCCACAAGAGGTCCTTCACCGCCGATGCGGGCAAGCACGGTTCCGGAACCAACAAGACCGGCAAGTCGGCGAAGAACCTCACCATCGCCGTCCCACCGGGCACCTCGGTCTACGACGTCGAGAGCGGCGAGCTGCTGGCCGACCTGGTCCGGCCCGGTGACAGGCTACTGGCCGCCCGCGGTGGAACCGGAGGCCGTGGCAACGCCGCCTTCAAGACCCCCTCGCGCCAGACGCCCATGTTCTGCGAGATGGGCGAACGCAATGAAATCCGCAGGCTTCGCCTGGAGCTCAAGCTCATCGCCGATGTGGGCATTGTGGGCTTCCCCAATGTGGGCAAGTCCACACTCATCAGCCGCATCTCGGCGGCCAAGCCCAAGATCGCCCCGTACCACTTCACCACACTGGAGCCCAATCTCGGGGTGGTGCAGGTGGGCGACGAGTTCTCCTATGTGGTGGCGGACGTACCGGGCCTGATCGAGGGCGCCCACGAGGGGGTGGGACTGGGGCACCAGTTCCTGCGCCATGTGGAGCGCACGCGGATGCTGGTGCATGTGGTGGATGTGGCTTCAACCGAGGGGCGCGACCCGGTGGAGGACTACGGGGCCATCAACCGCGAGCTGTCGCTCCACGATCCCCGCCTGGGAGAGCTGCCGCAGATCGTCGCGCTGAACAAGGCCGACGTCTGCCAGGACGAGGACCTCATCACCGCCATGCAGGAGGCGGTGGCCCGGGACGGGCGGCGGGGGTTTGTGATCTCGGCCGTCTCGGGCCAGGGCCTCGACGAGCTGCTCAAGGCCGTCGGCGACCGGCTGCGGGAACTGCTCCCGCAGGTGGATGAGTTTGATGAGGAGGCCACCGCCCCGCGCACCTTCGAGGCGCCCCTTCCCGCCCATCAGGCCCTGGATGTGCGTCGCATCGAGCGGGGCGTGTACGTGGTAACGGGGACCGAGGTGGAGCAGGCCATCGAGCGCACCAACCTGGACTCCCGGGACGGTGTGGAGTGGCTGCACGAGCGACTGGAGGCCATGGGCGTGCTGGACCGTCTGGACGCCATGGGGGCCGGACCGGGAGATACGGTGTTCGTCGGCGATTACGAACTACAGTACGCCGGGTAGCAGGCGGTGGCCGCTCTTCCGCCTGTTCCCGCGTCGAGGCTCAAGTCGTCGGTGGGCCCGCAGGCCCTTGCCAGCCACAAACCTGGGAGGTAAGATACACGTGGGGCGGTCTATCGTCGGCACATGAAACACACCAATGAACCGCCCTCCGAGGAGAGACGCCCGGTGCGCCGGGAGCAAATCGTAGCCGGGATCGATGTAGGCACCACCAAGATCTGCGTGGTCATCGGACGACCCACGGCGCGTGGCGCCCTGGATGTGCTGGGTGTCGGGACCCATCCGTCCCACGGGCTCAAACGTGGGGTGGTGATCGACCGCGAGGAGACGGTGGCCTCAGTACGCGAGGCCGTGGCGGCCGCCGAGCGCCACGCGGATGTCACCGTGTCCGGTGCCTATGTGGGCATCACCGGCGATCACATTCAGTGTGCCAACGTGACCGGACGCATCCGCGTGGGCCATACCGGTGAAGTCACTCCCGAGGATCTGGAGAAGGTCATTCAGAGCGCCCGCGACAGCGTCTCTCTCCCCGCCGACCGCGAGATCATCCACACCATCGTTCGCGACTTCTCCCTGGACGGCCAGCCCGGAGTCAAGCGCCCTGTGGGCATGAGCGCGACCCATCTGGATGCCGAAGTCCATGTGGTGACAGGACGCCAGAACACCATCGAGAATGTGGTCAAGTGTGTGCGGCATCGACGTGCAGCAGCGGGTGCTGGAGCCCATCGCCACGGGGCTGGCGGTGCTCACCGATGTGGAGCGGGATCTGGGCGTGATCCTCATCGATATCGGGGGCGGGACCACGGATATCGCCGCCTTCGAGGATGGCTCGATCTGCCACACCTCCGCCATTCCGGTAGCCGGCAACCATACCACCCGCGATCTGGCCCGGGTGCTGCACATCAGCATGGAGGATGCGGAGGCCATCAAGAGGCGCTTCGGCCGGGCAATGGCCGACATGGCCTCGGCCGACGACCATATCCAGATCACCCTCGCCGGCACCGGCAATGTGGAGCGCATCCCGCAGAAGCTGGTCTCCGAGATCCTCGAGCCCCGCTTCGAGGAGATCTTCACCCTCGTCAAGAACGACCTCAAGCGTGCCGGGCACTATCACAATATCAATGGCGGTGTGGTCATCTCCGGCGGCGGCTCGCAGCTTGCCGAGACCTGGCGGCTGGCCTCCACCGTGATGGAGGACCTGCCCGTGCGCGTCGGGGCTCCGCGCGGGATTGTCGGCCTGGCGGACAGCGTGGCCACACCCATGCACGCTACCGGAGTCGGCCTGGCGATCCAGGCCTGCATCGACGGCGCCGATGCCACCGCTCCGGCCCATGCCGAGCCCTTCGCCGTGCGGCAGGTAGTCTCGCGGGCCAGGGACCTGTGGACAGACCTTTGGCAACGCGTCTACCCGCCGGCACGTACAGACTGAGAGCAAGCGGCGCTCCGCCCCGGCCGTGCCGTCTCCGAGCATCCATTCCGCGGGGCGCCGGGGAGAACTGGTATGCCACGTGCGCTGCTGTGGATCGTCATATGCCTCCCTCTGACCGCATTCGCCCAGGACGACGCCGACATACTCTTCCAGGCCGACTTCGAGCAAGACACCTCCGGCATCATTCCCCTCGATCCCCAGGCCACTTTGTCTGTCACCAAGGACCCCAACTTCGTCTTCGAGGGCGAAGGCAGCCTCCAACTCTCCTACAGCCAACGTCCCATGGGTGCCGAGGGAGGAGACCAGGGGCTGCCGGGAGCCATGTTGCTCCCCATCTCCGTGCCGTCTGACAAGCTGCAGGCCGTGAGCTTCGCCGTGTCCTGCCAGAGCCCGACGGCCCTGGGCGTCGTCCTGACAGAGGGCAACGAAGGCCCGCGGTACGTGGGGCTCGTGTGGTGCGAGGGGGACCTGTGGGACGAGGTCATCTTGCCCCTGTCTCGGCTTCAGCCCGATCACGACGGCCCGGAAGACCCCAACGGCAAGCTGGACCCGGAGGAGGTCACCGGCATCGTCATCATCGACGTGGGCGGCGCCTTCCGCATGGCCGCCACCGATGGCCTGTTCTACCACGAGCCGCCGGACGAGCAGACCATCTGGCTGGACAACTTCAGATTCTTGTCCTCCGACCCCACATCCGCGAACACAAAGCTCGCCGACAACGTGACGATGCTCAACGACTTCGAGCCTCCCCTCATGGGGGCCCTACTGCTGGGGGGCGAGGATCGCACCTTGGAGTACGACGACGGTCCTGAGGGCGGAAACTGCATCAAGATCACCTATGCGCTGCCGGGCAACACGCTGCTTGCCCTGGCGCAACCCATTGCCGGCGGCCTGCTGGAGGGCGCTGCCTCCATCCGTCTCAGCATCAAGGCCAGTGCTCAGACGCAACTGGTCATCGCCCTCGAGGAGGGCTCCAGCGAGCCGAATCTGGAGAACCCCAGCTACGCCTACATCGTCGAGATTGCCCCTGCGGCCCCCTGGAAGGTCCTGGACATCCCGCTGTCGCAGTTCCAGCTCGATGTGGGCAAGACCGACGCGGATGGAAAGCTGACTCCCGGCAACATCCAGTCCATCGTCATCGCTGATGCCAGCGCGATGGCCGATCCGCAGAGGGTGTCCAACACCCTCTGGCTGGACGACCTGGCGGTCGTGCGATAAACTGATGGCCTGTTTCCGGAGAGCGCGCAGGTGGTGGCGAGGCGCAGGGCGCACTATCCGCACACTGTCTGCCGAGAAGGTGTGAGGCCATCGTGAAGAGCCGGTTGCGTCTCCTGTTCGCCGTCGCGGTCGTAGTATTGCTCTGCGTGCCGCTGTTGCCCGTTTGCGGTGCCGACGACCCGGTGAAGGTCAGCGTCGTCACCGATCGTCCGGAAGCCCTGTATGCCTGTGGCGAGGAGGCCAGGTTCCTGGTAACCGTTACCAAAGCAGGCGATGCGGTAACGAGCGGATCCGTGGAATACACGCTGACCTTGGACGGAGGGGAAAAGCTCGCCGCCGAGACGGTGGAGTTGGGCCCGCAGGCCGCCGAGATCGTCGGCGAGTTGCAGCAGCCGGGCGTCTTGCTGTGCACCGCGGTGTACACCGACGGCGGCAAGAGACACGCGGGGCTGGCGGGTGCGGCCTACGACCCCTACCAGATTCAGCCCTCGGCCCCCGAGCCCGCGGACTTCGACCGCTTCTGGGATCGCGCCAAGAGGCGACTGGCCCGTGTGGCCATGGACCCGATCCTGGAGAAGTCGGATCAGCACTCCACCGGAGACGTTACCGTCTACAAGATCAGCCTGGGTAACATCGCGGGCTCTCGAGTCTACGGCTGGTTCGGCCTGCCCAACCGGGCGGGGAAGTTCCCCGCCATTCTCACCGTGCCCTATGCGGGGGTCTACCCGACGCCGGCGAACTGGACCGACTGGGCCAGGCGCGGCTTCATCGCCATGGGCATCAGCGCCCATGACTACGACTGCGATCTGGCCAAGGAGACCTACGACGAGCTGAATAGCGGCGCCATCCGCGGCTATCCGTTCCGCGGCCGTGAGAGCGCCAACAGCTACTACTTCATGCGCGTGTTCCTCAGTTGCGTGCGCAGCATTGACTACCTGACTTCTCGTCCCGAGTGGGACGGAGAGACACTTATCGTAACGGGGTCGTCGCAGGGCGGCGGGCTTTCCATCGTCTCGGCGGGCCTGGATCAGCGCGTGACGGGCATCGCCGCCAATGTTCCCGCCCTGTGCGATCATACCGGGGCGATGGTGGGAAGGCAGGCGGGCTGGCCGCGGCTGATCCCCTCCGGGGACGAGCTGGCTGTGGAACGCGTGACCCGGGTCTCGCAGTACTATGATGCGGTGAACTTCGCCCGTCGCATCAAGTGCCCGACAATCATGGCGGTGGGTCTGATCGACCGCACCTGCCCGCCGTCCGGGGTCTTCGCCGCCTTCAACCAGATCCAGGGCCCCAAGCAGATGGATATTGCTCCCCTGATGGGGCATTCGCAGAGCGCCGAGTACGGTGTGCTCAGGGACCGCTGGATCCCGCAGCAGGCTTTCGGCCCCGGCCCGGTTCTGCAGATGCGCTAGCGCCTCTTGGCGGCGCTTCCGGGGGGCCCGCCGGAAGCGCCGCTTCCGCACCGGCCGGAAGCGCCGCTTCAACACCGCCCCGCGCCGGTCGCGAACATCACGCCCACCCTCCTACGTCTATCGGGACGTATGCGCAGGCCAACCATTCCTTTGCCAATCACTTCCGCTATCACCCTCCTGCTGACCACAGCGCTCTTGCCCTCCGGATTGGCCCAGGGCCTCGCGCCCTATGAGCCACCGATGGGCTGTTACATCGGCGCCTACATCGAGATGGACCCGACGGTCAAGGACGACATCGCGCTGTTTGAGCAGCTCACGGGCAAGAGGCACGCCACGTACTTCCGGTACGTGGGCTACGGCCAGCCCTTCCCCTTCCTCTGGGCCGAAGCGCTCAAAGCCGCCGGGGCCATGCCGCACATCGCCTGGGAGCCCAATGACGGGCTGGAGCGCGTGCGCGACGACGAGTACCTCCGCGGCTGGGCCCAGGCCTGCGCCAACTACCAGGCCCCTATCTTCTTGCGCTTTGCCTCCGAGATGAACGGTGACTGGGAAGCCTGGTCGGGCAACCCGGACCTGTACATTGCCAAGTGGCGCACGGTCTACGACATCATCCACCGCGTCGCCCCGAATGTCATCATGGTCTGGTGCCCCTTCGCCACCCCCAAGAGCACCATTCCCCTGTACTATCCGGGCGATCAGTATGTGGACTGGGTCGGCATCAACGTCTATAGCGTAGTCTGGCACAACGGGAGCACCTCCCGGCGTGCCGTGGACAATGCGCTGCAGCACCTGGCCTTCGCCTACGGGCTCTACGCCGACCGCAAGCCCATCGCCGTGTGCGAGTACGCGGCCACTCACTATTGCGAGGCCGAGAAGTCGGCGACCACGGAGTTCGCGATCGGCCAGATGCGCCGGATGTACGAGGCCATCCAAACCCGATTCCCGCGGGTGAAGATGATCAACTGGTTCTCGGTGGACGCGGCCAACGAGGGGCTCGCCCACAACGACTATGCGCTCACCACCGATCCCATGGTGCTGCAGGCGTACCGCACGCTGATCGGGTCTGCCCATTTCCTGTCCACGGTGGTGGACGGCGAGGGGCGCGTCGTCACCGGCGGACCGGGCGGTGGAGGGGGGCCCACGGCCGGCACGCTTCCCCAGACCTCGCTGCCGTTGGCGCTGGCCGAACAGGCCGTGCCCCCAGCCGACGGAGTTGCCATCGTGGTGCGCGGCGGCCACCCCGGCGTGCTCCACGGCCAGGTGAGTATCGAGGCCGTGTTCGGCCACGCGGTGCGGCCCGACCGCGTCTACCTCTATCTGGACGGGCGCCTGCGGACGGCCACCACAATGTCGCCCTTCTCTTTTGGCCTCAACGCCGACACGGCAACCCCCGGCGAGCATATCGTCCGCGCCGTGGGGCGCGACGAGGGAGGCGGGACGCTGGCCGAGACAGAAGCGGCCGTGTTCATCGCCAGGCCGGAGGGATAGACTCCGGGCCACCGACAGATCGGTGCTGCGGGGCCAGGGGGCGCCGTGAGCGCGAAGACAGGCGGCGCACCGTGCCCTCCGATCCGAAGGGCCCTCGGCGCCTCAGGGGTCCCCGGTGGAGCATGCCCTGAGCCGCACAGGGCGCGTGGCCCCGTCGTGCGGAACCTCTGTGACCAATACGAGGAGGCCTCCCTATGGCTCGCCTTCCCCTGCCGGCTCTGCTCCCGTTGGCTCTGCTTCCGCTGGCTCTTGGCCTCCCGGCCTGTGGCGCGCCCGCCGATGAGGTGCTCTACGAGGCGGACTTCTCCGCAGGAGACGCCCACGGCTGGCGCCCGACCAGTAACCTCGGCGACTTCGACTTGTCTTCCAGCTACCTGCGCACCCGCGCCACCGGCGGCGACGCCAACATGAGCGTCTCCGGCCTCAATGTGGCCGCGGACCGGGTGTCGCATCTTTGGTTCCGCATGCGCAGCGACCGATCCGGGGCCACTCAGGTGTATTTCGCCACCTCCGTCTCGCCCGATCCGGCGGCGCATGTCGTCCCCGTGGCCCAATGCTCCGGCGACGGGCAATGGCATGAGTACATCGTTCAGCTCGCGGGCATAGAGGGGTTCTCAGGCACCCTGAGCATGCTGCGGCTGGATCCGGTGAACGGTGGGGGAGAGGACGCCACCATCGATCTGGAGTGGGTGCGACTGATCCGCCGGGCTCCCCGGCTGGTTTGTGCACGGCTGTCGGCGGACAGGGCCTTGCTTGAGCCGGGGCAGACGGCCACGCTGACCATGGAGCTGCTCAACACCGGCGGCCCGCCGACAGAGCCGATCGTGGCCGAGGTGGGGCCGGTGGCGCAGGTGGCCGTGAGGCAGCCCCGCGTCACCATCGAGCGGACCAAGCTCAGCTCGCCGCAGCAGATCACCTGGGACCTATCGGCTCAGCGGGTGGGCCTGGCGGAACTGGAGGTCGTGGTGTCGCTGGGGGAGGAGACCGTGTTGCGGGCCACTATCGCTTTGCCCGTGATCGACTGGGCGAGTCTGCCGGCTCCCGGTGAAGCCGGCGTGCAGCACGAGCTTTTCAATGATCGGGTCTCGCTGCTGTTGCTGGAGGGCGGCCGGCCGAGTACTGCGGCGGCCGGCCTTTTGCGCGTCAAGAAGGAAGACGCGTGGCAAGCGGCGGCCGTGCTTTCGCCTCTGATCCAACTGGCCTGCCGCACCGAAGAGCTCGAACGCTTTGAGCACATCCTCCCGGGCTACTCTGAGAGCGGGGGCGACTTCCTCACCCTGGCTCAGACCACCCCGCAGGCGGAGTGGTCGCTGAGATTCGGACTCGCAGGCGACCGCCTCACCTGCGCGCTGCGCGCGGAGACCCGGGAGGGTTTTGGCCTGCGTCGTCTCAGTGGCCCCGTGCTCCGCGTGGGCGTGGGGGCCGGGGGGAGTGGGAAGACCGCGGCGGTCTTCCCGGGCATCGAGTTCCTGGAGGGCGGGCAGCGTTCGTCAGACGTGGAGGTGGTGGGCGATACCGTGGGCTACCGGCCCTCCCCGGCGGAGCTGCAGGTGACGGTACCGGCGCCCGCGGTGCTTGAAGACGGTGTGCTCTGCGCCCTGCTGTGGGACCCGCTGCAGCCTTGGCACAGGGAGCAAGGGGGCCTGGTGGCGGCGGAGTTCGCCTCCCCCAACTTCCTGGACGGCCAGGACAACCACCTGCTGTCCTGCTTCGTCCCGGGTGCGCCGTGGCGCAGGCCCAACGAACCCGTGGCGGGGGAGGCCTGCGAGATTGCCGCCGGCGAGGCGCTGTCTTTCGCGGCCACCGTCTTGGCCCGGGTGGGAGGCGACATCGTGGACGCCGTGCCCGAGTGGTACGCCGTCTACGGCCGTCCCGAGCCCCCGGCGCCGCCACACACGCCCCGGGAGGCACTGGACCTGTGCATCCAGGGCTGGGCACAGACGCTCTGGTTTCCCGAGCAGCGCGGGTTCAACAACCACTGGCACATCGGTCAGGAGCCGTACTGGGACCCCCGGCTGGCCGTGAACATCCTCCAGCACGGCCTAAAGAGCGGTGAGCGACGTTGGATCGAGGCCATCGGCATCCGGCCCGAGGCCACCATCCTGGAGCTGACCGGCTCGATGTTCGAGAGCTATAAGGCCCCTGCGCCGCCGGCGAGCCTCGCAACACAAAGCGACAATGGTCTGTGGCCCTATGAGCCGCCGGAGGACATGGCCGAGAAGGTCAAGGACTGGACCGGCGGCAAGCACGACAATCTGGGCGAGCCGGGCTCGTTCAACGTGGGCGTCGCGGCCAATGCCGCCATCTCCCTGCTTTCGCACGCCGCCCGCTGGGGCGACGGCGCCGCCGAGGCCGCCGGTCTGCGGGCGCTGGACGCCATGGAGCAGTACCGCGTACCGGCCGGCTGTCAGGGGTGGGAGGTGCATATCCAGATTCCGGATATCTACGCCGCCGCGCGCATCATGGACTGTTATCGTCTGGGATACGAGCTCACCGGGGAGCAGCGGTATCTCGACCGTGCCCGCTACTGGGCCTACACGGGGCTCCCCTTCCTGTACGCCTATGAGGTGCCGGGCACCGGCCCGGGAGCGAATGTGAGCATCCCCTGGCCCGAGCCGCGGGTGAGCAAGTCCGACCTGGTCTTCCAGGACCCGGACGCCCACCGGCCCACGCCCTGGGGCTCCATTCCCGTCTTCGGCACCAGCTTCTACCGGGTCACGTGGCTGGGTAATCTGGTGCAGTGGTGCGGCCTGTGCTGGGCCAGTAGTGTCTACGCGCTTCTGGCTCATGGCGACGAGGAACTGCTCCGTGCCGCGGCGGACGGCGTGGTGATCAGCGGTATCCATCAGACGTACGACAAGGAGCCGTACGTGGGCCTGCTACCGGATACCTGGCACCTTTCCAGCAATACCGCGCATCCGGCGCTGATCGGGCCGGTACGCCTGGAGACCCCACTCAGGCAGATGATCGACGAGCCCGAGTACGGCGGTCTGCATACGGTCGTTGCCCGGGGCGCCGACGCGCGGGCGCACATCACCTCCCGGTCGGTGCCGAGCGAGGCCTCTCTGCAGCCCCGAAGCCTCACCTGGACCCAGCGTTTCCCCGTCGGCCAGGTCTGCGAGACCCAGGTCGTGCTGGGCCGCGAGCCGGCGCGGGTCCGGGTGGACGGACGTGACTTGCCGCGCGTCCCGGACATCCTGCAGGTGGATGACGGGTGGCAGGTACTTGCCGACGGCACCGTGGCGCTGCGATTGACCCATGCGCAGGAACGATGCAATGTGGCGACGGAGTGGTAGGTGTGACGGACAACATCTCACCACGGAGACACGGAGAGCACGGAGTCCCGCAGAGAACGGATAGCGGCGCAACACAGAGACACAGAGAACGGCGGAAAACCCCGAGAACGGCCGAGGAGCCGCTGCCCTTTGCCGTTGCCCTCTCCAGAGCGTCGTTCAGCGAAGGAGAGGGAAAGCGGGCCCTCGGCCCGCAGGGAGGGGCGCCGTTGCCGTTGGCTTCGTTGCCGTCGACTCCGTTGCCGTCGACCCGCCGACTCGCGACTCGTGACTCGCGACTACTCCACCCTGTACAGCGCTATGTCATCGACCAGCACTCTGGAGCCTTCCTCCTGTGAGAAGGCACCGGGCATGACGATGAGGCTGCCCGTCCCTTCCGGAACGGTGAGCAGCAAGACCAGCGGCTGCCAGTCGTCGAGGCCTTCCACCATCGTCACCTGTGGCTCGAGGTCGCGTCGCTCGTGCCAGGCACCGTTCTCGTCGCGCAGGCGGATGGTCAGCTTCCCGCCGCAGGGTCGGTCCGCCGGCTCGCCCTTCGCCCAGCAGACACCGAGGTACTTCTCCCCGGCCTTGGCAGGGTAGCTCTGGAGATAGGTGGCCGAGGTCGCGTTGGTGATGGAGGCCGCCGCCGAGCCGTTTCTGCCTTTGCCTCCTAGTATTTCGAACTTCGTCCCCGTCCCGGAGGACCAGACCGACCAGCCCTTCGGCGCCCCTTCGGTTGTCCAGTCCTTTTCAGCCGGATCGCGATTGGCTTCCTCGCTCTCGAAATCGCCGTTGACCAGGAGGTTCTCCGACTTCCGCTCCGTGAGCGAGAGCCACGCCTGCACCTTCTCCGCCACCGAGCCGTCCGCACCGGCGGTGAGGCGTTCGCAGGCGGCGTCCAATTGGTCCGGAGCGTGGTCGGTGTACCAGGCGAGGGCCTTCATTGCGCCGATCAGACCGCCACGCTCGAGATTAGCCACGCTCCCGGTGACGAGATAGCCCATATCCGCCAGGCCACGGAGGTTGGCGCCCATGAGGTCATCGCGCTCCAGCGCTTCGGCCCAGCAGGTCTCGCGCTCCGCGGACAGCCGCGACATCTCAGCGGTGGCGGCGACGACCTCGTCGGCCGACGCTTGATCCACCACCCTGGCGGCGATGAGCTGCTCGGAGAGTGCGAAGGTCCGGATGGCATAGCTCGCGTAGACCAGGGCCGCGCGGTGGATGTCGATGCGCGCCTGGGCATCCGGGTCGCCGGTGGCGCTTTCCGCCTCCTGCAGCAGCCTTAGTCCCTCGTCTACGTCTTCGGGCGACATGGCCAGTGCCTGGTTGACGTTGTTGCGGTGCTCCCAGGCCCCCCGGCCCGGCCTATCGGTGTTGTACGACCGCTCCAGAAGCTCCCAGTAGCGCTTCATGACCGGAGCGGCGGAGGCATACATCCTGTGGCAGAACTCGTCGATGAGCCCGTCGATGTCCAGCGTGTGGTCCCACTGCAGTTTGGCCATGGCCCAGATCATCGGCGCGGTGTGGGGCAAGAGGGTGTAGACCTCGGTGTACATGCCCTCGAGACCCAGTGACTTGTCGTACTTGATCTGCTCGGCCATGTGGTGCGGATAGTACCGCGGGGCGATGCTGGCAAACCCGTAGTAGTCATAGCGTGACAGGTGTTTGCAGCGCTTGGCCCACTGGGCGGTCAGGGCCTGGTCGGCCTCCTTGCGCCCCTCCATCCACCAGGCGGCCGAGGTCTCCGTGATGAACCCGAAGACATTGTCCTCCAGCCTGTCCACAGTCTCAGGAAGCTCTCGGGCGATGGAGTAGGTCAGGGTGCCGATG
>CAYRFY010000059.1:0-19706 GCA_964423635.1 uncultured Armatimonadia bacterium
TGGAAGCTGTTTTCCTCCACTCCGGGACAGATCAGCGCCCAGGCCGGAAGCCTGGCTTTGCAGGATGCCGACGGCGAGCCGGAATGGGTCACCGCCAGCCGCGTCTTCCACGTGGATGTGGACAAGACCCCCCTCTTCCTCGTTGAGGTCTCCGAGGTCTCGGACAGAGGAACCGTCAAGCTGATCCAGCAGGAGCCCTACGACAAGCAGGTCGCCATCGAAATCGACAGACCGGGGCTCTATGCGGTGGACACGGGCGCCAAGTTCGGCTGGAAGGGCGCCATCGACATCGAGGCCTGCCTGTACGCCATCGGCGAGGGTGAGAGCATCACCTACAAGTACGTCAAGTTCGCCGAGGGGATCACCGACGCCGAGCAGGCGTCCATCGCCGAGCGCGAGGCAGGAGGGAACATCAAGCTGGATGTGCCGCCCTTTTGCGCAGTGCCCCTGTTCAACTCCTGCTCGGTGTACTTCACCAGCCCCCGGCTGGACGCTTTGCAGATGCGCTACCGACCCCGGGGAGGTGACTGGAAGCCCGCGTTTCCGCCTGCCTACTTCGAGGAAGACGGCATGTACCGCGGCAGTATCGTCAACCTCAAGGAAGCCACCGCGTACGAGCTGGAGCTGCGCGGAGGCGGCGACGAGGTGTTGGCGCAGACGGAGTTCACCACCTGGAGCAGCGATGTCCCGATCGCCAGCACCATCGTGCTGGATGAGCGGAGCTTCGATGGGCACCTGGTCATCAAGGAGTCCGGCTCACCCGAGGGCTGGATCCGGTACGTGGCCCGCGAGGGCTTCGTACTGCGCAATGACCGTCAGGGCCCGCTGATCACGCTGCGGAAGGCCAGGTACGTTATCCTTGAGGGGCTCACGCTGCGCGGCGGGCTGAAGGACGCCGTGATCGTCGACAAATGCGAGCACGTCCGAATCGCCAACTGCGACATCGCCGGCTGGGGCCGCATCGGGACCCAGCGGTTCGACCTGGACGGCAAGTTCTACACCGAGGCCGGCTCGGCCATCAACTGGGACACGGCCATCCGCATCAGCAAGAGCCTCGGCACGGTGGTGGAGCGCTGCTACATCCACGATCCGGTCTCGCATGCCAACTCCTGGTACTATTCCCATCCCGCCGGCCCGCAGGCGGTGGGTGTCGACAGGCCGCAGTCCACCGTGCTGCGCTACAATGACTTCATCGGCAGCGACCTGCACCGTTGGAACGACGCCATCGAGGGGGCGGGCAACTTCGACCTCGACGGCGGCTTCAACCGCGATGCCGACATCTACGGGAGCTTCCACTGCTTCGCCAACGACGACGCGATAGAGATCGACGGCGGGCAGACGAACGTGCGGGTGTTCCGCAACAAGTTCGAGGGCTGTCTGTGCGGTGTCAGTATCCAGGGCTGCATGTCCGGCCCGTCCTACGTGTTTGAGAACCTGCTGGTGAACATGGGGGATGAACGCGGCATCGGCGGGCAGACGATCAAGATCTCCTCCTACGCCAACGGCCCCAGCGCCGTCTCGTTCCTCTTTAGCAACACCTGCTACGGCCCCTCGGGCGACCTCAGCATTCCGGCGAACCTGCGCATCGTCGCGATGAACAACATCTTTGCCGGCCGGTCCGCCGTCCGCGGTCGTGCGCAGTCGCCCGGCTCCGAGTGCGACTACAACCTGCTCTCCACCGAAGACAGCGTCCCGGAAGCCCACGGCATCGTGGCGGCGCCGGACTTCACGGACCCGAGCGCGGGGCTGTTCGAGCCTTTGCGGACATCAAAGGCCGTCGGGAATGGGACGGTGATCGACAACTTCGCGCCGGACACGGGCGGCCGGGTGGATATGGGGGCCATCCCCGCCGGGTCCGAGGCGGTGCTGCCGCAGCGGCCGATACCCGTGTACCTGGATCGCTATCAGCTCGAGTTCTCCCCGGAGGAAGTGCGGGCGGGGGGCGGCAAGTCCGTCGTGGCGAAGGTGGAGGGCGAGGGCTTCTCCAGCGCCTACCGGATTGCGCAAAACGAGGCCTTCGACTGGTTCACCGTCACCCCGAAGCAGGGCGTGCTGCAGTCCGGGCAGACGGTGCCGTTCACGGTGACCCTTGTCCCGGACCGGATGAAAAGCCGCAAGGTCTACCGCGGGGTGTTTCTCGTCCGGCTGACCGACGGCTACTCCCGGCCGGTCACGGTGTACGCCCATACCGACTACGTGGCCCCAATGAAGCCCGAGGGCGACGGGAGCTTCGTGCAGTACCTGGAGGCCGAGGCGCCTTCGGGGGGCCCAGGATATGAGGTCATCGAGGATGAGGCCGCTTCGGGCGGCAAGTGCGTCCTGGTCTCCGGCAGCAGCGACGGGCAGCCCACGGAGTACCGGTTCACGGTCCCGGCGGAGGGCAGCTACATCCTGCTCATGCGCGTGCGGTCGGAGCAACCGGTGGGGTCTCACGATTCGCTGCTGTTCTCCCTCGATGAGCAGCCGGCGGAGGAGGCCACCCTCCGCAGCGACGACTCCTGGACGTGGTCGATGGTTGCCCACAACCGCCGGCAGCGTCTGACCTGCCTGCAGCCCTTCAAGCTGGAGGCGGGCGAGCACGTCCTGAAACTCACGCCGAGGGAGTCGCTGCATCTGGACCTGATCGCGGTGACGACCAATCCGGGGGTGTTTGAGTAGGGGGGCTCGGGGCCGCAATGGACCGTGAGAGGTACCCGCATAGTGCGATGGGAAGCACGAGGATTGAGGTTGGGGGCTGTGCTGTTGCCGTCTGCCCCGAAGGGGCAGTGCACGATAGCCACGGGTGAAACCCGTGGAATCAGGCCCTTATTCGCCCTCCCTGTGTGCCGTTCGCGCGGTCCCCTCTGTTCGGCTGCTCCACAACGGCACGGGTACCTGTTCCCGCGCCTTTGCACCGTGGCGCCCCCCTACCGCCACACCAGCTCCGCCAGGCTCACACCGCGCTGTGGCCACTCGGCGCTTGAGATGTACCAGCGCCCGTCCTCGGAGCGGATGACCTCAGGGGCATGGGCCTGCAGAGTGGCAACCTCGCGCGCAAACCTCGCCGGATCATCCGACTGGTAGACCCACGTCTGGTGCTGATAGGCCCCCTGCACGCTGGTGCCGTCCCAATCGCCGTCCCACCCGCAGACGAACAGGTAGAACGTGCCGTTGTGCGCGATGAGGCAGGGCGATTCCGGCGCGATCCCGGTCGGCATTCGGAGCACGGTTCGCGGCTCGCTCCAGTTCCAGAGGTCCTGGGTGGTTCGCGCCTCCACGCGGTCGTCGATGCAGTAGGTCATGAGGTACGTGCTATCGATCTGCAGCAGGCTCGGGTCTCGCGCCGACCCACCGGCCTCGAATACGGTCCCGCGCGGGGTCCAGCTCATGAGGTCGGCGGAGGTGGCCAGGCGCATGTGGTTCGGCCCGTAGAACATGTGGTAGGTGGCCTCGAGACGCGCGATGCAGGGGGAGTGCTGCTCGGGGGGCTCGCCGGGGCGCTCGGGTGCGGTGAGTACCTTGGGCAGGTCCGCCCACGTGCCGTCGCGGATGACCTCAGACAGTCGGCCGGGCGGCGCCATGGCGTGAAACGACTGGTACTCCCCGTCGTGCACGCGCTCCGGGCTTGTGAGCGGATGGGTGATACCGAAGACGTGCCAGCGCCCGTCGGGCCCGACTGCGAAGCCGTGGTCGTTTGGGACCCATCGGTCATACCACTGTCCGGCCTCGAGTCCCGGAGTGTCCGGGCCCGGGTACCTATCGCCGCCGGGGCGATAGACGGTCACGTAGTCTCCGGCGATGGCAGGTATGAGCATCCGACTGGTTCTCCTGGGAAGTACAGCGTTCCGGCGGCCCTCTGTGCAGTCGCACGCAAGGCGCCGGACCCGGGCCTCTCCCCGCCCGCAGGGGATTGAGGGGGGTCTTCGCCGCTGGTCCGACACTGCCGAACTGGGGCCCCACCCCAGCCCTCCCCGCAGGCGGCTATTCGCGATGAACACTCCGGACAGGACCGGCGAACGGCCAACACCGCGGGGCTCTGCCCCGCCCCCGCTGGGGCCACAGTCCCCACACCCAATCCTTGGTGCCGCCATCTTCCGCGGCCTACTCCGCGGGGTACGCGCTCTCCATGGGCCAGGCCTGTAGCGACTTGAGGAGGGCGTCGCGCCCGTGGGAGCGCAGGGAGACGCCGAGGCTGTCCTCGCGTCCCGGGTAGACGCGCACACCCAGGCACTGACGACCGTTGACGAACACCTCGACCACACTGTGATCCACGAACACGTGCAGCCGGACCGGCTCGCCCTCGGGGATGTAGACCGGCGCCGTCTCAGGAGGCCTGGACTGCGCGTCGGGCAGCTCGGAGGCGTAGGACGTGTCCAGGGAGACGACCGTATCGTGTCCCGGCCGGCCACCGCGGTTCCAGTAGTGGAAGCCCCTGCCCGGGTAGATGCAGATGCGTGTGCGCTCCTGATTCCCCGGCGAGCGCAGCACGTTGAGCTCGATGGTTGGCGCGCCCTGCGGGGCGATCTCCGCCTGTAGCTCCAGACTGGCCCCCCGGACCTTCTCCAGCACGACCTCGCTGTTGGCGGGCAGCACCGTCTCACCCACAGACCAGACCTCTCCGCGGAGGGACGCGTAGTCCCCGGCGGGCTCCTGGAGCAAGTCGCCCTCGGGGCTGAGGGTGAGGCGTCGCGGGAGCGACATGATCTGGTCCCAGCCCGGTGTCGGAAAGCCCGCGTTCATGTTGAAGAGGACGATGACGCCGCCCTTGCCGTCGGGGAAGGCCGACGGCGCGTGGGTGCCCGAAGGCCACGCAGGGCCGAAGTTGAAGGCCCCGCCGTTTTCCACCACCAGGCGCTGGCTTTGGGTGTCATACCGCCCCAGCAGATAGCGCCCGCCGCTCATGTGGCTGAAATGCAGCAGGATGTGCCGGTCACCGATGGGCCAGAAGTAGGGGCAGGCGCCGTCGTCTCCCACCAGCGTGTACGGGTCGGTCTCGACCAGTGGATGCAGGTACTCCCAGGTCGCGAGGTCCATCGAGCGGAGAAGGAAGTCGGCCCGGACGCGCTTATCCCCCGGCCCCGGCACTGTCCCGGCGGAGAGAGAGTAGTAGTACTCCCCCTGCTTCCAGATGCACGGGTCGAAGACCGCGTAGGGTGGGATCGATCCGTCGGGCATCCGCACGGGGATGACCGCCTTGCCCGTGACCTTCTCCCAGTTGAGTAGCAAAGGGTCGCTAGAAGTGGCCACCATGTTGCCCACCTTCGTGCCGTGGTACATCGCGATAACGCGGTCGGCCTCGACGAAAGTGGCGCCCGAGAAGCAGCACTCCTCGGGGTTGGGGTAGATGGCATAGGGCAGGTCGCGCCAGTGGATGAGGTCTTCGCTGACGGCGTGCCCCCAGTGCTGCCGCGGGTCCTCGGGCGGATACCCCTGATAGAACAGGTGCCAGCGGCCCTGCCAGAAGCACAGGCCATTGGGGTCGTTGAGGCTGCTCTCGGGGCTGGTGAAGTGGTAGACAGGGCGGTACCGCTCGGACGAGAGCCGCCGCCGCGAATGGCGGAAGCGCGCCAGCAGCGGGTTGTCCCGCAACTGTGCCTCCTGCTCTGCGAGCGTCGCTGAGAAGGTGTAGTGGGGGACCTTGGACGTGTAGTCCGGGCCCTGGTCCATACGCTCGACCGACATGGTCTCCACGCTCCTTCGGTTGTCCGCTCCGAGCTTCCCGACGCCCCACTTGGCGCCAAGGTACTCGTTAAGTGCCTGTACCTCCGGCCATGACAACGCGCGGTCGTACACCAGGATCTCGGCGATGTCACCGCGCAGGCGCTCGCCGCCCGAGGTGACCTTGCCGCCCACCCGGAACAGACGCGCCCCGGTGTTCTGCGTGGGGCGAACGATCTGTCCTCGCGCCCCCGTGCCCCCGCGCTCGTCATTGTGCCACAGGCGCACCCACCCACTGCCATCGAGGGTCATCACGGAGAGATTGGCCGGCCCGGCGCGGAACCGCAGCAGGTCGTGCTGGTCGTTGTTCTGCCCATTGAACCCATAGGCTTCGCCAACGGTGAGCAGACTCGCCCGGCGGCCGATGCCATCGTCGGCCTGCTCGCAGATGACCTGCGCGCCCTGGATGTCGTCCCGCCGCCAGACCGCCGCGAAGGTGAACTCGGTCGCACCCTCGGGCAATACTGCAGGGCCGTCGAGGAACTGCTGCCCCGAAAAGCGCACCACCGGCAGCCCATTGAGCGCGGCGTCTACGAAAGCGGGCTGTGAGGCTGCGTCGGGCTGAGCGAGGTCATGCCCGCGTCCGGACACGTCCACCCAGCGCGCCAGGCGCCCATCGGCGGCCGCGGCTCCGGCACGTGATGCATCCAGGTGCAGCACGAGACCCTGAGCCGGTGGTGCGGCGGCGTACGCGCCTGCGCTGAGCAGCCACAGACCGGCGGCAGGCCATAGCATTGCGGAGACAGTCATCGTGATCACCTAGAGGTTAGGGCTACCGCGGTGGTGGCGGGGCCGGCGGGGCTCAACGCCCGGCCCCGGCCTTGCGGTCACTGCTCGTCTCATACCTCACCGTCACCGCATCGCCCTACTGTCCGGCTGCTGCCAATTGCCGCGGGTGAAGTCCGGGAACTCGACGGGCATGTTGTCCCAGGCCACCGAGATCTCCGACAACGCCCCCGGCGCCGACCAGGCCGCGGCATCGTACACGTCGATGTCCGGCACCCGCCCCTGGCGGTAGAGCTGCAGGAGCCGGTAGTTCATGATGAAGTCCATCCCCCCATGCCCCCCGAGCTTCCGGGCCAACTCGCCTTGCTCGCGCCACAATGGATGCTCGTACTGCTCCTTGAAGCGGTCCATGGGCTCCCAGCCATGGCCGGGCTCGTCGTCGAAGAAGAACCGGGGCGGATAGTCGACGAAAGCACCCTTCGAGCCCTGGATGAGGTTGATGCGGCTGTACGGGCGCGGGGTCACCACATCGTGCTGCAGCACCACGGTGCGCCCCAGCTCGGTCTGGATCAGCGACAGGTTCATGTCGCCGCAGGTGTAGACCTCGGCTCGCTTGGGGCTGTCCTCCGGCAGGGTCGCATCGCGCCTCTCGGCCAGGGCGGCGGAGCGACTGCTCATGGACACCAGCCGGGTGAAACGGTCGCCGCGGTTGATGTTCATGTACCACGCCACCGGGCCGAGGCCATGCGTCGGATAGTGGTTGCCATTGCGATCGATGTGCGGGAAGCGGCGCCACAGGCCCTCGCCGTGGTCGGACAGCAGGCAGTCGCGCAGGTCGTGGATGTAGGCGGCCTCGCCGTGGGTCAGCGTGCCGAACAGGCCCTCGCGGATCATGTTCAGCACCAGCATCTCGGCGTACTCGTAGCAGCAGTTCTCCAGGATCATGCAGTGCCTGCGGGTGCGCTCGGAGACGTCCACCATCTGCCAGCACTCGGCGAGGGTCACGGCGGCGGGCACCTCGATGGCCGCGTGCTTGCCGCATTCCATGGCCTGCACGGCGATGGGCACATGGCTGTCCCAGGAGGTGCAGACGTAGACGATGTCCACATCCTCGCGGTCGCAAAGCCTCTGCCATTCGGGTTCGAGGGCCGGGGCGGGCTGCCCCTTGTCCTCCACGGCCTTACCGGCGCGGGCGATGGCGTCGCCGGAGGCGTCGCTGATGGCGGTCACCTGCACGCCCTCGACGGCGAGGACCTCGTTAAGCTGGCCAAAGCCGCGGCCGCCGACGCCCACAAACCCGACGCGCACGAGATCGCGGGCCTCGAAGGGCACCCCGATCATCGATTCCCCCCGGCGGGGCGGAACGGCCTTCACGTACTCACGGGCTTCCTCGGCGCTGTTACACAGCTCGCTAGACATAGTCTCACCTTTCGCGCGCAGCCGGTTGGTATAGGGGGGCCGCGCGTGGCGTGTTTCGACGTGGGGGGAGGAAGGACCTTGGGGGGGGGCGACCTTCGGACAGAACCATCTGGGGTCACATCTTTGACATTTGGGGATGGTGGCACGGAGGTCGGTCGGCAGGGAAGGCGCCTTGTGAGGGACGGCCCGGCGGGCATCGCGCCCCGGCATGGCGTACCGCCCTCGCGCCCCTGTCGCTAGGCCGACCGCCCTCCTGAGCAAGGGCCGCGGTGCACCTTGCACGTTTGCGGAGTGGCAGACCACCGCACGTTCCTGACCAGCAGACTGCCGCAGAGCACGCTGGTGCACGTGCGCGGCGGCGAGTTTGTGGGCCGAAGAACGGGCGAGGATCGGGATCGGTCTCCGAGGGTAGCGATGGCGATGGGGCACAGCGAGCCCCAGGGACCGTACGGTGTTCCGGGAACCCTCCTTCTCTGATGCGCGCAACCGACCATCATGCTGCAAGGAGGGATCACTGTGTCATGATTGGCCTGTCTTGTGGTAGTATCGACCGGTAAGTCTGGTGGTGCGCACGCTCGGCTCCTGAGTTGCCGCTGGTACGGGGCGCCCGTTGGCCGCCCTGTGCTGCTCCGGGGGGGGATTGTGACAGTGCTATCAAGCTCCGAACTGGTGGTCCGCTGGGAGACCTCGCAGGACCGACCCCTACGCGCCGCGCGTGCGGTGGGGAGTGATGGGCCCGCAAGCGCCGCCGTTCCTCACTGGCCGCCGCAGGGATGGCCTGTGGGCAGCGGGTTGTCGCTGGCCGCGAGTGGCTGCATGGCGAACTGCAGCGCCGCGGCCGGGGGCTGTGGGAGTGCCTGTTCCCCGGCGAGGTGGGGGAGGGCATCGTGGCGGCGCTGCGCGCCGATCGCCGCGTACAACGGCTGGTGCTGGAGACAGACTCCGACCTGCTGCTCGCCCTGCCCCTGGAAGCCGCCATCCCTCCCGAGGCCACGTGGGGCATCGGCGCCGACCCCGGGCTGCAGGTGGTGCGCCGCGTGCCGGGGCCCGCGGCATCGCCGGAGGCCCCGCCCGGTCCGCTGCGCGTCGTCGTCGCCATCGAGAGTCCCGACGAAGATGAAGCCAGCGGGCCGCTCCTGAACTTCGAGGCCGAGCAGTGGGTGCTGCTCCGCGCCCTCGATGAGCCCCTGCGACAGGGCCGGGCCTTCGCCGAGTTCCTGGATGAGGGCCACCTGGGGGCGCTGACCGACGCCCTGAAGCGCTTCAGCCCGCAGGTGGTGCACATCACCGGCCACGGCGGTCCGGGGGGCCTGGTCTTCGAGGGCCCCGAGGGCGAGGAGCGCGTCGTGACCGCCACGCAACTTGCCGGCCACCTCGCCGCCTGTGAGGGGCTGCGACTGGCTGTCACCTCCGCCTGCCTGTCGGGCGCGACCGCTCGCAGGGATGGCGCCACGCTTCAGCCCGCCGTGGCCAGAGCGCTGGTGGCGGCGGGGCTGCCCGCCGTCCTGGCGATGCAGGCCTCAGTGAGCGATGCGTTCGCCACGGCGTTTATGGGCGAGTTCTACCGGGCCCTGGGCGCGGGCCAGAGCCCTCAGGAGGCCCTGACCGCTGCGCGCCAGAACCTGGGCCCCTCGACGCTCGGGGATGAGGCTTTGGGAGAGTGGGCGGTCCCTGTGCTGTACGAGGGGCGCCAGCCTGTGGCGCTATACGACCCGCAGCGGACGCAGGCCCTGCCCGAGCGCAGGAAGTGGGCGGGCTGGGAAGGCGTGAGCTATCGGCAGCCGGGGGAGTTCACCGGCCGCCGGGACGAGAAGCGCCGGGCGCTCAAGGCCCTGCGCGCGGGAAAGGGCGTGATCTGGCACGGCCTGGGCGGGGTGGGTAAGAGCGCCTTCTCCGCCCACGTTGCCGAGCGCCTCGTCGCAGACCGCAACTGCCACGTGATCGTGCTGCGAAGCCAAATCACCCCCGCGGAGGTCATGCAGGCAGTGGAGCGTCGTCTCACCCACTGCCTGCTCGATGCGAGTGACGAACCCGAGCGCGCCCACCTGGAGAAGCTCCGCCGGGGACTGCTGCCCGAGGGCGGGCTGGATGAGGAGGGGCGCTGGGAGTGGCTGCGGGAGAGGGTGCTGGCGGAGGAGCCGTTCCTGCTCCTGCTCGACAACTTCGAGGACAACCTCGCCGATGTGCCCACCCGCGACCGACCCGACGCCTCCATTCCCGCCGACCCTACGAAACGCTACAGTCTCGCCGATCCCGCCCTCGACGAGTGCCTGAGCGGCCTCGTCGTCCCCCATACGCAGGCCCGGTTCCTGTTCACCTCCCGCTACCCCTTCGGTCTGGGCCCAAGCCGCCACCTGCTGGGCCTGGCGGAGATGCACCTGGGCCCCCTGTCGCCTGCCGAGGCGCGCAAGCTCATGTACCACCTGCCGAACCTGCGCGGCCTGACGATGGCTGAGAAGGACCACGTGTACGAGACCATCGGCGGCCATCCGCGCTGCCTGGAGTACCTGGATTCGCTGCTGGGCGCCGAAGGCCGCGAGTGGGGCGACGTGGCCCCCGGACTGGAAGCGGTGATGGACGGGAAGGTCCCGAACCGCAAGCTCGCCGACGGCAAGCTCAACGAGGCCCTGAGCGACGTGATTGCCAGGCAGGCAGAGGACGTACTGCTGGGGCGCCTCGTCCAGCGCGTCGCCAACACGCCGGCGGAGAAGGTGCTCAAGGCCGCCTCCGTCTATCGCCGCCCGGTGGATCGCTTGGGGCTGGAGCTGGTCTCCGGCGTGGAGCTAGCCGAGGCCGACCTCCGGCGCCTTGAGGGCCTCACGCTGATCTGGGAGGAAGGCGACCTGTGGCAAGTGCCGCAGGCGACAGCGACGGCCCTGCTCAGGGACCTGCCGGAGGATCAACTGAAGGCCTACCACACCGGGGCGGCGAGGTACTGGGAGCACCTGGCGCGCAACTTCGCGGGCGACCTGGGAGATTGGCTCGAAGCCCGCCACCACCTGCTGCAGACGGACGACCAGGAGAAGGCGCACGACATCGCCATGGCGGCGGAATCGGTCCTGTCGCTGCACGGGCACGTGCGCGAGGCGGAGACGCTGGCACTGGAGACCTACGAACTGGCGAAGGCGGAGGGGCTGGTGGCGAGCCTGGGTGAAGCGGCCAACCGGCTAGGTCAGCAGGCGCACCGCCGTGGGGCAGTTCCGGAAGCCATCGCTCGGTACGAGGAGTGCCGCGCGCTGTACGTGTCGCTCGACGACCGCCGGGGAGAGGGCAACGCCCTTGGCAACTTGGGGAGCGTGTATCTGGTCCAAGGCGACGTCAGTCGGGCCATCCAGCACTACGAGCAGCACCTACTGCTTGCGCGTCAGATTGGTGATCGGCGTGGGGAGGGCAGTGCCCTCTCGAACTTGGGCGCTGCCCACAAGGCCCTTGGTGACGCAACGCGTGCCAAGGGCTACTACCTGCAGGCCATGCCTGTTGCTCGCCAGACCGGTGATCGGCAGTTCGAGGCGGATCTTCTCGGCAATCTTGGGAACGCGTGTGCTGCTCTGGGCGACGCCCCTCGTGCCTCGGGGTACTACGACCATTGCCTCGCCATTCACCGACAGATCGGCGACCGCCGGGGGGAGGGCGCCGACCTCGTCAACCTAGGAAACGCCCACGCGCAACTCGGCGACGCTCGCCGCGCGAGCCGCTGCTACGAGCAGTGCCTGGTGATCGCGCGCGAGACCGGCGACCTCCGGGCAGAAGGCTGGGCCCTAACCAACCTCGGCAGCGCCTGCCTGTCGCTCGGTGACGCCTCGCGGGCGATGGCATGTTCCGAAGAGGCGCTGCGCATCATGCGCGAGACCGGCACACTCCGGGGCGAAGGCAATGCGCGGGGCAACCTCGGTGACGCCTGCTTCCTCATGGGCCATGTCGAGCGGGCTATCGCCCACTACCTGGAGGCGCTGCAGGCCTACCGCGGGGCTGGCGACCGCCAGGGCGAGGCCTACGCCCTCGGGAGCCTCGGCGAGGCGTACGCCTACGCTGGTAACGGTCAGCGTGCGGTCGAGTTCGCTGGGTCCCGGCTGGCCATCGTGCGGGAGATCGGCGACCGCCGTGAGGAAGTCGCCGCCCTGGTCGGGCTGGGGAACGCCCGATCTGCACTCGGCGATTCCGATGGTGCCATCGAGTGCTACGAGCGGGCGTTGGCGACCAGCCGCCAGATCCGCGGGCACAGCCAACTACCCGTCGCCCTCGGCAATCTGGGCACCGCGTTGCGCGCTGCCGGAGACCTGGAAGGGGCGGCCCTCCATTTGCGCGACGGCCTGCGGCTAGCCGCGGCGGCGCGCGACCCGGTCCAGACTCCCCAACTCGCGTGGCAGTCTGCGGGCCTGAGGAGCGAGGAGGGCGACATGGCAGCGGCCGTGGCGCTCCATGCATTCGCCTTTTCCCGCTTCGCTGCCATGCGGCTGCCGTGGGCCAGGGCCGCAGCGCATGGTCTCGCGCAGTGCAGGGCGCACATGGGCGACGAGGCGTTCACGGAAGCCCTCGATGGGGCGGAGGACAGGGCGGCCGGGATCCTCACCGACCTCGCCGGGAGGCACGGGGAGGCGATTGCGCGGCCGCTGCGCGTGAGCTGGGCCGATGTGCAGCACCTCCTTGCCGCTGGACCCAGCGATGAGTCCACTTCCTGACCTCGCTCACGGCGCCACAGTGCATGACTACGCGGCAAGCCCCCGGGCACTGCACCCGCGGGCCTGTGACGGCTTCTACGGGAGGTGCACGGACCGATGACTGACGATACCGAACCCAAGGCGATCCAGGGGCAGGCGCCCTCGGAGGAGGACACGTTCTTCCTCGAGGCCCAGTGGCGGGCTGTGGAGAGCTCGCCTGAGGCTGTGGCTGCCGCCGGGAAGGAGATGATGGGCGTCATCGCTATCGTCTCCGGGCTCTACATGACCGGACTGCAGATCGGCGGGGTGGCTGCATCTCTCGCCGGCGACCTGCGCTTCCTGGCCCTGCTGCCCTATCTCGCCTGGCTGCCCGGGTTCTACTGCGCCTGGCTGGCCTATCGCCCGAAGCGCCGGGTCCTCGCGCGCAATGCCCCCGACGCCACGCGGCAGGGCTGCCTCGACCTGGCCCGGGAGCGCGACCGCTGGATGAAGGCCGCGGCGTGGCTGCTGTTCTCAGGTATCGTGATCATGGTCATCTGCGGCGGCTGGCTGTCCTGCATCGCCGGGGAGGTCTCGCAATGAATGGGCCCAAGCGCACGGTGCCGGTCAAGTGCCACAACTGCGGGAAGACTTTCCCCGTGGCGGCGACGACTTCGAGGGAAGAGGAGCAGCAGGCGGAGGCGATCCTCAAGGGCGGAGGGGACACGCTCCGCGTGGCGCGCTGGTGCCCGTTCTGCCAGAGCACCAACATGCTGGACCTCACCGCCGAGCAGATAGAGATCGTGGAGACGGAGACGGTGTTCCGAAGGGATCTCAAGGCCATGGCCGGCGGCGCGCCGGGGGAGGGGGAGGCCATCGGGTAGGTGCCCTCTTTGGCCGCAGCGGGCATTCCGGGGACACCACACGTACTCCCTGCCCGCTCGGGCGCTGCGGTGGACCTCGGGCAACTGGTCTTGCATATAGTCGGACTATATGCAATACTACCTGCATGAAGACCAGAACCTACTGGCAAGACCTCGTCGAGCGGGAGTGGCAGAGGAAGAGCGTCATCTGGCTACACGGCGTTCGCCGCGCCGGGAAGACGGTGCTCTGCCAGAGTTTCGACGGGGTCGAGTACCTGGACTGCGAGCGTGCACGGACGCGGCGGCTGCTCGACGACGCCGAGGGCTTCCTCGAGTCCGTGCAGGGCAAGCGTGTGATCCTCGACGAGGTGCAGAGACTGGCAGACCCCTCGGAGCTTCTGAAGGTCGCGGCGGATCACTACAAGGACGTCCGCATCGTCGCCACGGGCTCCTCCACCCTCCAGGCCTCGGCCAAGTTCCGAGATACGCTGGCGGGGCGGAAGGCCGAGGTCTGGCTCACGCCGATGATGACGCAGGACCTCTTTGACTTCGGTGATGGGGCTCTCTCCCACCGTCTGCTGCGCGGAGGACTGCCGGGCTTCTTCCTGAACCCCGACCTGCCGGAACGGGACTACGAGGAGTGGTTCGACGCCTACTGGGCCAGGGACATTCAGGAGCTTTTCCGGGTGGAGCGGCACTCAGGCTTCCGGCGGCTCCTCGAACTACTGCTCGCGCAGAGCGGCGGGATCTTTGAGGCCAGCAGTCTCGCCGGACCGTGCGAGATCAGTCGGCCGACGGTGAGCAACTATCTGGGTGTGCTGGAGGCCACGAGCGTCGTCCACGTCATCCGGCCCTTCTCGACCCACAAACCCAAGGAGATCATCGCTGCCCCCAAGGTGTACGGCTTCGACACGGGCTTCGTGTGCCACTTCCGGGGGTGGGCGGAGCTGCGTCCCGAGGACCTGGGTGACCTGTGGGAGCACTACGTCCTGAACGAGATCCACGCCCGCACACAGGGCCGGGCGGTGAACTACTGGCGGGACAAGCACCACCACGAGCTGGATTTCGTCCTGGCCCGCCGTGGCCGTCATCCCATCGCCATCGAGTGCAAGTGGTCCGCGAGCGGGTTCGGCGCCAACAACCTGCGGTCGTTCCGCTACCAGTACCCCGAGGGCGAGAACTGGGTCGTGGCTCAGGACGTCGATCGGCCCTACGGGCGCACGATCGACGACATGCGAGTGGAGTTCATCGGGATCGGCGACCTGGCGGAGAAGCTATCGACGATCTGAGATCACCCGACACGCGGCGGGCGTCGCAGCAACTCCGGGACTTCGGGATTCGTGCGATGCCGACGGGAACACATCGGGAGGAATGCCTGCCATGGGCCCCGCATCGGGACTGCGCGCGAGCAGTCGCTGGCTCTGCCTCACCGGTCACCTGTTCGGGGCGCTCCTGACCGGCCAGATCGCGGGCACGGCGTCTGCGTGGGCGGCCAACTACGCAACCGGGGCGGAGGCCGTGGCCAGGTTCGGCGTCTACGAGGTCGTGCTCACCGGCGACGGCTCCGTCGGCAACCCCTTCGATACCGTCGCCACGGTTCGCTTCACCCCACCCTCGGGGCCGGAGAACCAAAAGACGGTGTGGGCCTTCTTCGACGGCGGCGACACCTGGCGGGCACGGGTGTATGCCGCCGAGACAGGCGAGTGGACCTGGTCGACGGCCTGCGAGGCAGACCCCGGGCTCAACGGCCTTTCGGGGAGGTTCCGGTGCGAGCCGTCCCCGCTCCCGGGAAGACTCCTGCCGCACCCGGACAACCCGCGGCAGTGGATCACCGAGGACGGTCGCTGGTTTCTCAACCTCAACGACACCGCCTACTTCCTGCTCTGTGCGCGGGACGGCAACGGCGAGCCCGTCTCCGATGAGGACGTGCGGCAGTACCTGAGCGATGACGTCGAACGGGGCATCACCTCGATCCGCTGCTTCGTGGCCGGCGGCCGCAGCGGCTTTGCCGAATCGAGCGAACAGTGGAGGGAATGGTACTTCGCGGATGATTCGCTGGACCGGCTGCGGCTGGAGAGCCTGCAGGGCGCCGACCGCCGGCTGCGCATGCTGCTTGCCCGGTACCCGGACGTCGCGGTGCAACTGATATTGTTCCCGCTGGAGGCCTATGCTCGGGACCAGCGGTTCTGGGCCGCAATGACGGGGCCTCAGCGGGAGCGGCTGCTGCGCAACCTCGTGGCACGATTCTCCGCCTACCCCCAGCTCTTCTGGCTGATCGTCAACGACGCGCACTACGGTCCCGATTTCCCCAACAACAACGCGATGGCTCGCGAGGTCGGCGCCTACCTGAAGCAGCACGACCCGTGGCAGCACCCGCGCTCCACCGGCCACGCGCGGAAGCTGCCGTTCTTCTTCGGTGCAGAGGACTGGGCGACTTACATCCACATCGAGCACGCCCATGACCTGGGCGCCGGGCAGTACGAGCAGTACCATTCCTTCGCCAAGCCGGTGTTCCTCGGCGAGGATCGTTACGAGCAGGACCGAGCGGGGCAGGACCCGCTTGACATGAGCTACTGGCAGCGGAGGCTGTACTGGGCCTGGCTGCTGTCGGGCGGATCGGCCAGCTACGGGGGACGCTGGTGGACCGTGCATCCGTACACGGAGACCGGTACGCGGACCACCGCGTACCGTGGTCGGCCCGATGTCACCTTCGACTCCGCCCTCACCGGTCTCGACTCGGTGCGCCACATCCGCGACTACTTCCGGCAGCGCGCCATCGACCTGGGCCACTTCGAGCGCGACCACGCTCTGGCTCGGGACGCCGATGGCCGCGAGGGGGCCCGGTCGCCTCGGCTGATGCGACGCGGCTGGGATGAGTTCCTCGTCTACCACCCCAATGCGGCGGCCGACGAACGGGCGGCGCAGGTGGACAGCGCCAGGGCCGCGCGGCTTGAGATCGATCTGCGCGGGATGACAGGGGCGTTTGCGGTGGAGTGGTACAGTGCTGCCGACGGCCGGTCGCAGGGCGGCGTCGATGTCACCGGCGGGGAGTGGCGCGAGTTGACCGCCCCCTGGGTGGGGGCCGACGTCGCGGTCAGGTTGCTGCGACGGTAGGGGTTTGAGGAGGCGATGGCCCGGTGGCCGACCGCCCTTCTCCGCGTGTCTCGGCGGACCGACGGACGGCCACACCGCAGGCCGGCGACACACCGACAGCGGCCGCGAGCAGCCTTCTCGCGACCCGCCATAGAGGGAAGTGATGATCGATGGATGAGCCGAAGGCCGGACCGGTGCAGTTCAGCGGAGTCGTGCCCGCATTGGCACAGATCGCGGACCTCGGTCCACCGCGGAGTGAACTGGGCGTGGGCTGCCTCATGCCCTGGCAGGGGAAGCTGTATGTGCAAAACTACGTGTCCCACCTGAGCTCCTCCGGTACCGGGTCGGGCCTGCGCATCATCGACGCGGACTTCGCGATGGTGCGACACCCGGACGGCGTCGATGGCACCTACGCCAACCGCATGGTGCACCACCCGTCCAATCAGCTCATCATCGGGCCTCACGTAGTGGACCGCGATCACAACGTGAGGACCGTGGAGGAGTTCAAACAGGTCCGGCTGGGCGGCTCCGCCGAGCACCTCACCGATCCGCAGAACAGGGTCTACATGCTGGGGATGGAGGGCGAGCTTTTCGAGATGGACGTGCACAGCCTGCAGGTCACGCACCTGTGCGACCTGACACGGGAGCTGGGCACGGCCGAGCCCTTGAAGTGCCACTTCAAGGACTGCTACACCTCCTGCGGGCGGCTGGTGGTGGTCAATAACGACTACGCCGAGGCGGACTTCCTGGGCAAGCAGGCGGAGGGGACGCTGGCGGAGTTCGACGGGGAGAAGTGGACCGTCCTGGAGCGCAAGCCGTTCAGCACGGTGAGTGGCCTGGGCAGCTTCGGGCATACCATCTTCGCCACCGGCTGGGACCGGGCCTCGGCGATCCTGAAGGTGTTCACCGGCGCCGACAAGACCTGGCGGACCTATCGGCTGCCGAAGGCCTCGCACCTGTGGGACCACAAGTGGGCCACCGAGTGGCCGCGGATCCGGGCCACCGAGCACGAACGGCTGCTCATGGACTGCCATGGGATGTTCTACCAGATGTCCCCGTGGGCGTATGGCAACCATATCTGGGGGATCAAGCCGATCTCCACGCACCTGTGGGTGCTGGGGGACTTCTGCTCCTGGCGCGGGCTTCTGGTGATGGGGGCGGACAATGCCAGCTATGAGAGCGGCGGCAATCTGCTGTGCGCCGAGCCGCAGTCGGGCTTGTGGTTTGGCAAGACGGACGACCTGTGGGCTTTCGGCAAGCCCTCGGGGTGGGGCGGGCCGTGGTGGGAGGAGATGGTCGAGGGCGGGCAGCCCTCGGACCCGTATCTGATGACCGGGTTTGACCAAAAGTGCCTGCACCTTAGCCACGACGAGGCGCAG
Organism: uncultured Armatimonadia bacterium; assembly: GCA_964423635.1. Lineage (GTDB taxonomy): Bacteria > Armatimonadota > Zipacnadia > Zipacnadales > JABUFB01 > CAYRFY01. Next base: position 17,815 of record CAYRFY010000059.1, read on the forward strand.
ACGGTGCGCTTCACTGTGGAGGTGGACTTCCTCGGGAGCGGCGCCTGGCGGACGTACGAGACCATCGAGGTGCCGGGGCACGGGTACAGGCACCACGAGTTCCCGCCGGGGTTCAGCGCGCACTGGGTGCGGGTGACCGCCGACCAGGACTGCCGGGCGACGGCGTACTTCACGTACACTTGAGGCGGTGGTAGGGAGCGGCAAGTAGCACAACCGTGCTTGCGTCTGAGCCGCGTGCCCTGTCGCTATGGCAAGGTGAGCACCTGCCCGAGGACCGGCGAGCACGGCGTGGAGGTTCTCCTCGGGTCGGCGCCACGGCCGGGCGGACGCTCAAGCGCCAACGGCTACGGCGCCGCTCCCTGCGGGCCTCCAGTCCGCTTTCCCTCTCCTTCGCGGTACGGCCGCTCTGGAGAGGGCCAACGGCGCGGGGCGCTAAGCATAGACCAAAGCCCGACCTACGGGGTGGCCAACGTCTTGGTTGCAGCCCCGGAACCTGCTCCAGGCATCAAGAAGCTCTCCCATCCCCTCATCACCAAGCGAGGCACCGCCATGATCACCACCGGCGTGTTCCCCGGTCGCTATATTCAGGGCCCTCGGGCCATGTCCGTATTGGGGGAGGAGCTGGCGCGGTTTGGGCCCAGGGCATTGCTGGTCGTGGCGCCCTCCATCCTGGAAAACGTCCTGCCCGCCTACCTTCCCGACATCCAGGCGGCTTTGGAGGTCAGACTCGAGCGCTTCGGGCGGGAGTCTTCGGACGAGGAGATCCAGCGGGTGGCCGAGGCGGCGCGCTCGTTCGGGGCGTGCAGCATCGCCGGGCTCGGCGGCGGCAAGACGCTGGATACCGCCAAGACGGCCGCCTGGAAGGTGGGCGTGCCGGCCGCCTCGGTGCCTACAACGGCCTCCACCGACGCGCCCACCAGCGGGCTTGCGGTCATCTACACGGAGGCGGGCGTCTTCAAGCGCTACCAGTTCCTGCCGGCCAACCCCGCCCTCGTTCTGGTTGACAGCGAAATCGCCGTCCGCGCGCCGCTACGCTACCTGGTCGCCGGGATGGGGGATGCTCTTGCGACTTGGTTCGAGGCCGAGGCGTGCCGGCAGTCGTGCGCCTGTAATATGAGCGGCAGGACGGGGCCCATCGCCGCCTTCGCCCTGGCGCGGCTCTGCTACGACACGCTCCTGCAATACGGGGCGCCGGCCCGCAGCGCCGCCGCAGCCGGCGTGGTGACCCCGGCGGTCGAGCACATCATCGAGGCCAATACGCTGCTGTCCGGTCTGGGGTTTGAAAGTGGCGGCCTGGCCGCCGCCCACGCCATCCACAATGGACTCACGACCCTGGAGCCCACCCACGCCTACCTGCACGGGGAGAAGGTCGCTATCGGGACGCTCGCGTCACTCTTCCTCACCGACAGGAGCCAGGGTCAGATCGACGAGGCGTATGGCTTTTGCGAGTCGGTGGGGCTGCCGACGACACTGAGCGGGATCGGCCTGGGGGAGGTATCGGACGCCGATCTTGCGAAGGTCGCCGAGGCCGCCTGCGCGGAGGGGGAGACGATTCACAATGAGCCCCGGCCCATTGTGGCGGAGGACGTGGTGGCGGGGCTGAGGGCGGCGGATGCCTATGGCAAGGCGCGGGGGTAGGGCGGCGGAGGCGCGCATGGGGTGGAGGTCGGTTGCCGCATCAGGCACGATCATGTGAGGGGTACCCCCGGCCGAGTAGCCCGAGCCCGCTCGCGACCGGCGCCGATCCTGCGGACCGGCTTGGCGGGCTGGAAAGCCCGCCCCACCAACAGCCATTGCGGCCGTTCCGAACCATGCGGGCCGCCTGGCCTCGCCGCCCCCAATAACCACGAAAGGGCCCCACTCACCATGTGCTATCCACTCTGCCTCCTCGC